>NZ_DASSVG010000633.1:0-9395 GCF_035706265.1 Ramlibacter sp.
TCGCCCGCCCTTCCCTGCTGGTGGGCGACCGCGCGGCGCTGGGCCAGCCCGAACGCCGCGGCGAAAAGATCGGCGAGCAGGTCGGCCGCTGGCTCAAGCCCCTCGTGCCCGCGAACTACCGCCCGATCACCGCGGCGCAGGTCGCGGGTGCGCTGCTGCGCGCGGTGTCCACCGCGCGCGGGCAGCAGGTGCTCCTTTCAGGGCAGATGCAGGCTTCGTAGCTGGCGCTGACCGCGCGCGAGCGCGCCGGAAGCCCAGCGCTCGCGGCGCTCGCGCATCGCTGGGCTTTCGCTTCGCTCCAGCGCCAGCCTACCTGCGGCGCTCCAGCGCCAGCCCGCCGCACCAGTCTGCAAACATTCCACTTCCATGGCTGCGCGGGTTTTCCCGCGCCGACCTGCACGCGCGGGTGCATTGCTGATGACGCGCCATTTTTTCCATGCTACAAGGTGCGTCGCTCTTGATCATCCGCGGGGACGATGGCCAACGTACAGATCCGCAACGTCGAGAAATTCTTCGGTGCCGCGCACATCATCCGCGGCGTCGACATCGACATCGAGGACGGCCAGTTCGCCGTGCTCGTGGGGCCCTCGGGCTGCGGCAAGTCCACCCTGCTGCGCATGATCGCGGGGCTGGAGGAGATCAGCCGCGGCGAGGTGCGCATCGGCGGCCGCGTGGTCAACGACCTCACGCCCAAGGAACGGGACATCGCCATGGTGTTCCAGAACTACGCGCTCTATCCGCACATGACGGTGCGCGACAACATGGCCTTCAGCCTCATGCTGGCGAAGCAGCCGAAGTCGGTGGCGGACCAGCGCGTGCGCAAGGCCGCCGAGATCCTCGGCCTCGAATCCCTGCTCGATCGCTACCCGCGCCAGCTCTCCGGCGGCCAGCGCCAGCGCGTGGCCATGGGCCGCTGCATCGTACGCGATCCGCAGGTGTTCCTGTTCGACGAGCCGCTGTCCAACCTCGACGCCAAGCTGCGGGTGCAGATGCGCACCGAGATCAAGGAGCTGCACCAGCGCCTGAAGACCACCTCCGTCTACGTCACGCACGACCAGATCGAGGCCATGACCATGGCCGACCGCATCGTCGTGATGCGCGACGGCGTGGTGGAGCAGACCGGCTCGCCGCTCGAGCTGTACGACCACCCGGCCAACCAGTTCGTGGCCGGCTTCATCGGCTCGCCCGCGATGAACTTCCTGCCCGGCGTGGTGCGGCGCGCCAACGGCAGCCTGCGCATCGATTTCGGCCAGGGCCTGTCGCTGCCCGCGCCGGCGCACGCGCACGCCGCGCAGGACGGCCAATCCGTGATCTACGGCACCCGGCCCGAGCACATGGAGCTCGCGCCCGAGGGTGACGGCGTGCCTGGCGAGGTGGTGGTGGTGGAACCCACCGGCGCCGACACCCAGGTCTTCACCAAGCTCGCCGGCGTGGAGGTCACCAGCGTGTTCCGCGACCGCCACGCCTTCCGCCCGGGCGAGGTCATCCGGCTGCGGCCGGATCCGGCCCGCGCCCACCTGTTCGATCCGGCCAGCGGCATGCGGCTCGCGCAGTAGCGCGCCGCCACCGCCCCGCCCTTTCCCTCTTCATCCAAGGAGACAGCCATGACGAACCGTCGGAAGTTCCTGAAGAAAGCATCGGCCGGGGCGGCCGCCGTCTCGCTGCCGCTGCTGTGGCCGGCCGGCGCGCTGGCGCAGCAGTGGAACAACCAGCCCGAGAAGGGCGCCAAGCTGCGCGTGCTGCGCTGGAAGCGCTTCGTGCAGGGCGACGAGGACGCCTACATCGCCAACGTCAAGAAGTTCAGCGACAAGTACGGCATCGAGGTCCGCCTCGACCACGAAGGCTGGGAGGACGTACGGCCCAAGGCCGCGGTGGCGGCCAACACCGGCGCCGGCCCCGACATCATCCTTTCCACCAACGACGACGCCAATCTCTATCCCGAGAAGCTGGTCGACATGACCGACGTCGCCGAGTACCTGGGCAAGAAGTACGGCGGCTGGTATCCCGCCTGCGAGGCCTACCTCAAGCCCGACGGCCGCCGCTGGATCGGCGTGCCCCTGGGCGGCACCGGCTCGATGATGGTCTACCGCGGGTCGATGCTCAAGGCCGCGGGCTTCGACGCCTTCCCCAAGGACACCGACGGCATGCTCAAGGCCTTCCAGGCGCTCAAGGCCAAGGGCACGCCCGCCGGCATGGCGCTGGGCCACGCCACCGGCGACAGCGGCTGGACGCAGTGGCTGATCTGGGCCTTCGGCGCCGCGCTGGTGGACAAGAACAACAAGGTGATCATCGACAGCCCCGAGACGCTCAAGGCGCTGGAATACGGCAAGGAGCTGTACGCCACCTTCATCCCCGGCACGCTGTCCTGGCTGGATCCGAACAACAACAAGGCCTTCCTCGACGGCCAGGTCTCCGTCACCAACAACGGCATCTCGATCTACTACGCGGCCAGGAACGCGACCGACCCGAAGGTCAAGGAGATGGCCTCCGACATCCAGCACGCGACCTTCCCGATCGGCCCGGTGGGCGTGCCGACCGAATACCACCTGTTCTTCAACCAGATGGTGTTCCGGCACACCAAGTACCCGAAGGCGGCCAAGGAGTTCGTGCGCTTCATGATGGAAGAGGAGCAGTACGGCCCCTGGATGCAGGCCTCCGGCGGCTACATCTCGCAGCCCCTGCGCGCCTACGAGAAGAACCCGATCTGGACGGCCGACCCGAAGAACACGCCTTACCGCGACTCGGTGAAGAACATGCGGCCGGCGGGCTACATGGGCAAGCTGGGCTACGCCTCCGCCGGCGCGCTGGCCGACTTCATCGTGCAGGACATGGTGGCCGAGGCGGTGAGCGGCTCCAAGACGCCGAAGGAAGCAATGGAGCGGGCAGCCCAGCGCGCCAACCGCTACTACAAGCTGTAAGCGGCCGTGGAAGCGGGCGCGCTCCAGGCACCGGAAGAAGCGGCCGGCGGTGCCCGGCCCTTCTCGCTGCACCGGCTGGGCAGCAGCCGCAACCTGCTCGGGCTGCTGTTCCTGCTGCCCGCGGCGGTGCTGCTGCTGCTGTTCCTCACCTACCCGCTCGGGCTGGGCGTCTGGCTCGGTTTCACCGACACCAAGATCGGCCGCGGCGGCGAGTGGGTAGGCTGGGGGAACTATGCCTTCCTCTGGGGCGACAGCGTCACGCGGCTGGCGCTGTTCAACACCCTCTTCTACACGGCGGTCGCGAGCGTCATCAAGTTCGCGCTCGGCCTGTGGCTCGCGGTGCTGCTGAACGAGAACATCCCGTTCAAGACCTTCTTCCGCACGGTGATCCTGCTGCCCTACATCGTGCCCACGGCGCTGTCGGCGATCGCCTTCTGGTGGATCTACGACTCGCAGTTCTCCATCGTGAGCTGGGTGCTGGTGAAGCTCGGATGGATCGACGCCTACATCGACTTCCTCGGCGACCCGTGGAACGCGCGGCTGTCCACCATCGCGGCCAACATCTGGCGCGGCGTGCCCTTCGTGGCCATCACGCTGCTGGCCGGCCTGCAGACGATCCCGCCCTCGCTGTACGAGGCGGCGGCCATCGACGGTGCCGGCGGCTGGAAGCGCTTCCGCTACATCACGCTGCCGCTGCTGACGCCGATCATCGCGGTGGTGATGACGTTCTCGGTGCTGTTCACGTTCACCGACTTCCAGCTGATCTACGTGCTCACGCGCGGCGGGCCGCTGAACGCCACGCACCTGATGGCGACGCTGTCGTTCCAGCGCGCGATCCCCGGCGGGGCGCTGGGCGAAGGCGCGGCGATCGCGATCGCGATGGTGCCCTTCCTGCTGGCGGCGATCCTGTTCTCGTACTTCGGCCTGCAGCGGCGGGCCTGGCAACAAGGCGCGAGCGACGAATGAGCGCCGCACGGCCGCCCGAAGGCGCGGGCCCCCTCCGGTTGCGGAGGGGGGAGGAGGAGCACGCAGTGCGGATCCTGGGGGAGGTTGTCAAATGAAGGCACAGGCTTCCAACGACAGCCAGGGCATGGCCTACCTCAGCTCGCTGCCGCGGCGCTGGGTCACGCTCTACGTCCCGCTCGCGATCTTCGTGTTCGTGCTGCTGTTCCCGTTCTACTGGATGGCGGTCACCTCCTTCAAGCCGGACGCCGAACTGCTCTCGCGCGACGGCAATCCGTTCTGGATCGTCGGGCCCACCTTCGCGCACTTCGAGAAGCTGCTGTTCCACACCTCCTACCCCGAGTGGCTGTGGAACACGATGTTCGTCTCGGTGGTGTCCACCTTCGTCTCGCTGCTGTGCTCGGTGTTCGCCGCCTATGCGATCGAGCGATTGCGCTTCCGCGGCTCCAAGCAGGTGGGGCTGTCGATCTTCCTCGCCTACCTGGTGCCGCCCTCGATCCTGTTCATCCCGCTGGCGGCCATCGTGTTCAAGCTCGGGCTGTTCGACACCCGCTGGGCGCTGATCCTCACCTATCCCACCTTCCTGATCCCGTTCGCGACCTGGCTGCTCATGGGCTACTTCCGCTCGATCCCGTACGAGCTGGAGGAATGCGCGCTGATCGACGGCGCGAGCCGCTTCCAGATCCTGTGGAAGATCATCCTGCCGCTGGCGGTGCCGGGGCTGATCTCCGCCGGCATCTTCGCTTTCACGCTGTCGTGGAACGAGTTCATCTACGCGCTCACCTTCGTGTCGTCGTCCGAGGTGAAGACGGTGCCGGTCGGCGTGGTGACGGAGCTGGTGGAAGGGGATGTCTATCATTGGGGTGCGCTGATGGCGGGGGCCCTGCTCGGGTCGCTGCCGGTGGCGGTCATCTATTCGTTCTTCGTCGAGTACTACGTGTCCGGACTCACCGGCGCCGTCAAGGAATAAGGCATCCCATGAAGAGAAAGAAGCCCGAGGAGTTGCGCTCCCAGCAATGGTTCGGCCGGCAGGACCGCGACGGCTTCGCCTACCGCAGCTGGGTCAAGGGCAAGGGCGTCCCGCACGACCAGTTCGACGGCCGGCCGGTGATCGGCATCTGCAACACCTTCAGCGAGCTCACGCCCTGCAACTCGCACTTCCGCACGCTGGCGGAGCAGGTGAAGATCGGCGTCTACGAGGCGGGCGGCTTCCCGCTCGAATTCCCGGTGATGTCGCTCGGCGAGACGCTGCTGCGCCCCACCGCCATGCTGTACCGCAACCTCGCCAGCATGGACGTGGAGGAATCGATCCGCGGCAACCCGATCGACGGCGTGGTGCTGCTCATGGGCTGCGACAAGACCACGCCCTCGCTGATCATGGGCGCGGCGAGCGTCGACCTGCCCACCATCGGCGTCTCCGGCGGCCCCATGCTCAGTGGCAAGTGGCGCGGCCAGGAACTGGGCTCCGGCACCGGCGTCTGGAGCATGAGCGAGCAGGTGCGCGCCGGTACGCTCAGGCTGCAGGACTTCTTCGAGGCCGAAAGCTGCATGCACCGCAGCCACGGCCACTGCATGACCATGGGCACGGCCTCCACGATGGCCAGCATGGTGGAAGCGCTGGGCGTCGGCCTGCCGGGCAACGCGGCCTACCCCGCCGTCGACGGCCGCCGCAACGTGCTGGCCCGCATGGCCGGCCGCCGCATCGTCGACATGGTGCACGAGGACCAGAAGCTCTCCTCCATCCTCACCCGCCAGGCGTTCGAGAACGCGATCCGCACGCTGGCCGCGATCGGCGGCTCCACCAACGCGGTGATCCACCTGATCGCCATCGCGCGCCGCGTCGGCGTGGAGCTGTCGATCGAGGACTTCGACCGCCTGGGCAGCGAGATGCCCTGCCTGGTGAACCTGCAGCCCTCGGGCCAGCACCTGATGGAGGACTTCTGCTACGCCGGCGGCATCCCCGTGGTGATGAAGGAGATCCGCGACGCGCTGCACCTCGACGCCGTCACGGCCAACGGCCGGACCGTCGGCGAGAACATCGCCGATGCGCAGAACTGGAACAAGGAAGTGATCCAGCCGCTGGAGGCGCCCTTCAAGGAGAAGGCGGGCATCGCGGTGCTGCGCGGCAACCTGGCGCCGCGCGGCGCCGTGATCAAGCCCAGCGCCGCCACGCCGGCGCTGATGGTGCACCGCGGCCGCGCCGTGGTGTTCGAGGACATCGAGGATTTTCACCGCCGCATCGACGACGAGGACCTCGACGTCGACGAGAGCTGCGTGCTGGTGCTGAAGAACTGCGGCCCGAAGGGGTATCCCGGCATGGCCGAAGTGGGCAACATGCCGCTGCCGCCGAAGATCCTGCGCAAGGGCATCACCGACATGGTCCGCATCAGCGACGGGCGCATGAGCGGCACGGCCTATGGCACCGTGGTGCTGCACACCGCGCCCGAGGCCGCGGCCGGGGGCCCGCTGGCCGTGGTGCGCAACGGCGACATGATCGAGCTGAACGTGCCCAAGCGCCGGTTGCACCTGGAGATCACCGACGAGGAGCTGGCGCGCCGCCTGGCCGAATGGCAGCCGCCGCAGCCGCCGCTGTCCTCCGGCTACTGGAAGCTCTATATCGACCACGTGCTGCAGGCCGACGAAGGCGCCGACCTCGATTTCCTGGTCGGCCAGCGCGGCGCCTTCGTGCCGCGCGACAACCACTGAGACCATGGCAAGGCGCGGCGCGCGCACCCGGATTCCCGCCTGCACGGGAACGAGGCAGCCATGAACCTCGTCGGCGTCGACTGGGGAACCTCCTCCCTGCGGGTCGCCCGCATCGGCGCCGACGGCTTTGCGCTGGAAGAGCGCAGCAGCGAACGCGGCATCCTCACCGTGCCGCCGGGCGGCTTCGCGCAGGTGCTGCAGGAGGAAGCGGGCGACTGGCTCGCCGCGCCGCAGGCCCTGTGCCTCGTGAGCGGCATGGCCGGCAGCCGCCAGGGCTGGCAGGAGGCGCCCTACTGCACCTGCCCCGCCGCCTTCGACGACGTGGCGCACGCGCTGGCCTGGATCGAGCCGGGCCGCATCGCCCTGGTGCCGGGCCTGCGCTACGAATTCCTCGGCACGCCCGATGCGATGCGCGGCGAGGAGGTGCAGGTGTTCGGCGCGATGGACCTGCTGGGCCTCGCCGACGGCGTGTTCGTGCTGCCCGGCACGCACTGCAAGTGGGTGCGCGTGGCCGAGGGCCGGGTGCAGTCCTTCGCCACCTTCATGTCCGGCGAGTTCTACCGCGTGCTGCGGCAGCATTCGATCCTGGCCCGCACCATGCCGGAGGAAGACGGGCCCTTGCAGGAGGAAGCCTTCCTGCGCGGCGTGCGCCACGCCCAGCAGGCCCGCTCGCTGCTGCACAGCGCCTTCAGCGCCCGCATGCTGGCCCTGTTCGGGCCCCTGACGCCGCAGGAGCTGCCCAGCTACCTCTCGGGGCTGGTGATCGGCGAGGAGCTGCGCTCGCGCGCGCTGCACGGCATGGAGGTCGTGCTGATCGGCGCGCCGGCGCTCACCGAGCGCTACGCGCTGGCGCTGCGCACCCTGGGCTGCGAATCGCGCCGCCTCGGCTCGGAAGCAGCCTGGCGCGGCCACTGGGCGCTGGCGCGCTCGCTGCAGCAGCCATGAGCGCGGCGCTGCCGATCCCGCCGCAGCCGATTCCATGAACCCGTTGCTCGCCGAGGCCTGGAATCGCGCGCTCGCGGAACTGCCGCTGGTGGCGATCCTGCGCGGCATCACGCCGGCCGAGGCGGACGCGGTGGGCGACGCGTTGTGGAACGCGAACTGGCGCATCTTCGAGGTGCCGCTCAATTCGCCGCAGCCGCTGGAGAGCATCGCGCGGCTGGCGCGGCGCTTCCCGGGCGCGGTGGTCGGCGCGGGCACGGTGCGCAACGAAGACGAGGTCCGCGCCGTGCACGAGGCCGGCGGCCGGCTGGTCGTGTCGCCGCATTTCGATGCCCGCGTGGTGCGCGCCGCCGCCTGGTCGGGCATGGTGTGCCTGCCGGGCGTGCTGACCCCGAGCGAGGCCTTCGCGGCGCTGGAAGCCGGGGCGCACGGGCTCAAGCTGTTCCCGGCCGAGATGATCCCGCCGGCAGCCGTGAAGGCGCTGCGGGCCGTGCTGCCGCCACCGTTGCCGCTGCTGCCCGTGGGCGGCATCGCGCCTTCGAGCATGGCCGGCTACCTGGCGGCCGGCGCGAGCGGCTTCGGCATCGGCTCGGCGCTGTACCGGCCGGGCACGCCGGCCGAGGAAGTGGCCCGCATGGCGCGCGCCTTCGCCGACGCGTGGGCCGGGACGCTGCGCGCCTGACGGCGGCGTTGCGGTGGGCGCTCAGCGCGCGCGACGGGTCGTGGGGGACTTGCGCGCCGGTGCGCGGCGCGGCGCTTCCGCCTCATGCTGTTCCATGAAGTTGCGGATCAGGCGGCGCACCACCTGCGAGGGCGTCATGTCCTGCGCGCGGCACAGTTCCTCGAACGCCTGTTTCTTCGCGGGATCGATGAGGACGGTGAGCCGTGCGGTCTTGAGCTCCATTGGGCGAACGGTCCTGATGGGGCCCCGAGTGTAGTGGCCTTTGCCTGCGCCGTGGGCCGCGCGCCGCGGCCTGCGCAGCCGCGCCGCCATGCCATCATTGGCGCTGCAGAACGATGGAGGCCCGGGCATGGGTGACCGACTGGAAGAGTGGCTGGCGCGCGAGCGCGAGGTTCAGGAGCGGCAGCTGGCCGGCGCCGGCTGGGGCGTGGTGCCGCCGGAGCAGTTCGCGGGCCGCAGCGGGCTCGAAGTGATGCAGGCCATCCTGCGCGGCGAGCTGCCGGCGGCGCCGATCATGCGCACGCTGGACTTCGGCCTGGTCGAGGCCGGCGAGGGCCGCGCCGTGTTCCAGGGCCGGCCCGGCCCCGCGCACGCCAATCCCATGGGCGGCGTGCACGGGGGCTGGTACGCCACCGTGCTCGATTCGGCGCTCGGCTGCGCCGTGCACACGATGATGCCGGCCGGTCGCGGCTACACGACCGCCGAACTGAGCGTGAACCTGGTGAAGGCGATCGGCCCCAAGGTGCAGCGCGTGCGGGCCGAAGGCGAGGTGGTCCACTGCGGCCGCCAGCTCGCGACGGCGCAGGCGAGGCTGGTCGGACCGGATGGCACGTTGTACGCGCATGCGACGACGACGTGTTTGGTGTTCGAGTTGCGCTGAGGGGACTGGTCATCCCCGCGCAGGCGGGCGCCCACGGCACGCGCGCTGCGCGTGACAGCGCTCATTAGTAGCCCCGGGGGGGCGTCGCGCCAGGCGGTGTGCGGCGCGTGGCCGCGTTGGTGTCGCCCGGAAAATCGGTTTCGCTGCCGCAGCATGGCTACGCAGCGAAGCGATGCGAGCCATGCGTACGTCTCATACTCCCGGCTTCTGTTCGAACGGAGCCCGCGGAACGCGGGGCGCAGTTGAGTGATGCGGGGCGGCAGCGGAACCGATTTTCCGGGGAAGTCCGCGCGTCAGCGCGGAC
>NZ_DASSVG010000634.1:0-3479 GCF_035706265.1 Ramlibacter sp.
CGTAGACCACCAGGGCGTGCTCGGCCTGCAAACGCTGCAGCGCGCGCACCTGGATGCCGACCAGGTCGGGGTGGAACACGCCCATCAGGATGTTGGGCGCGCCGGCCGGGTTGGTGAGCGGGCCCAGGATGTTGAAGATGGTGCGCACGCCCAGTTCCTTGCGCACCGGCGCGACGTTCTTCATCGCGGGGTGGTGGTTGGGCGCGAACATGAAGCCGATGCCCACCTCCTGCACGCAGCGGGCGATGGCCTCGGGCGACAGGTTGATGTTCACGCCCAGGCTCTCCAGCACGTCGGCGCTGCCGGACTTGCTGCTGACGCTGCGCCCGCCGTGCTTGCTGACCTTGGCGCCGGCGGCTGCGGCCACGAACATCGAGCAGGTGGAGATGTTGAAGGTGTGCGAGCCGTCGCCGCCGGTGCCGACGATGTCGACCAGGTGCGTCTTGTCCGCCACGTTCACCTTGGTGGAGAACTCGCGCATCACCTGCGCCGCCGCCGTGATCTCGCCGATCGTCTCCTTCTTCACGCGCAGGCCGGTGACGATGGCGGCGGTCATGACCGGCGACAGCTCGCCGCTCATGATCAGCCGCATGATCTTCAGCATCTCGTCGTGGAAGATCTCGCGGTGCTCGATCGTGCGTTGCAGCGCTTCTTGCGGGGTGATGGACATGGCGTGCTCCTCGGAGGCGTTTATCGGGTGGGATTCTCGGCCAGGGCCAGTCGCAGCCCGAAGCCCATGAACATGAGGCCGGCGACGCGGTCCAGCCAGTGCAGGCTGCGCTGCACGGCCTGCGTGCGCGCGACCCAGGCGGCGGCCAGCGCCCAGAGCGCGTTGACCGCCAGCGTGTTGACGTTGAACAGCAGCCCCAGGGCCAGGAAGGCCAGCGCCTTGTGTTCGGCCTGCGGCGCGATGAATTGCGGCACGAAGGCGAGGAAGAAGATCGCGACCTTGGGATTCAGCGCGTTGGTCAGGAAGCCGCCGCGGAACACCTCCCAGAGGCCCGCGGTCCCTTCCCGGGCGCCTCCCTCGTCGGCCACCTTTTCGCGCGCTGTCTCCTCGTGGACGGGCTGTTCGTAGGCTGGCGCTGGAGCGCCAGCGAAAGCCCAGCGCTTCTGCGCCCCTTTTGCCAGCAACAACCGCACCCCCACGTACACCAGGTACGCTGCCCCCGCCCACTTCAGCACCGTGAACGCCGTCGCCGACGCGGCCAGCAGCGCACTCACCCCCACCGCCGCCGCCACGATGTGGACGAAGCATCCCGCGCTGACCCCGAGCGTCGCCACCACGCCGGCGCGCCCGCCACGGCGGATCGCGTGGCTCACGATGTAGAGCACGTCCGGCCCCGGCGTGAGATTCAGCAGGATGCCCGCCGCCACGAACAGGAGCAGGTGCTGCGCATCCGGCATTGCGCGCCCCTTACGCCTGGAAGAAGGAGCGGATCGCCGCCGCCGCCCGGTCGACGCCGGCCTCGTCCACCCCCAGGTGCGTCACGAAGCGCAGCCGGTACAGCCCAGTGGCCAGCACGCCCTGGGCCTTCAGGTGCTGCAGCAGTTCCGCGGAGCGCTCGCGCGCCGGCCCGAGCAGGTCCACGAACACGATGTTGGTCTCGGGCACCTGGAAGGACAGCCCTTCGACGCCTTCCAGCCCCTCGGCCAGCCGGCGCGCCAAGGCGTGGTCCTGCGCCAGCCGTTCGACTTGGTGGTCGAGCGCGTAGCTCGCCGCCGCCGCCAGCAGGCCTGCCTGCCGCATCGCGCCGCCGGCCATCTTGCGCACCCGCCGCGCCCGGGCGATCAGTTCCTTCGAGCCGCACAGGGCGGAGCCCGCCGGCGTGCCGAGGCCCTTGCTGAAGCACACGGAGACGCTGTCGAACAGCGAGGCGATGCGGTGCGCCTCGGTGCGCGCGTCGCTGCCGTTGGCCGCCGCCTGCGCCACCGCGGCGTTGAACAGCCGGGCCCCGTCGAGATGGGTGGCGAGGCCGCGCGAGCGCGCCAGCTTCGTCGCCTTTTCCAGGTAGACCTGCGACAGCACCTGCCCGCCCAGCGTGTTCTCCAGCGCCAGCAGCCTGGTGCGGGCGAAGTGCGGGTCGTCCGGCTTGATCGCCGACTCGATCTCGGTCAGCGCCAGCGAGCCATCGGGCTGGTGGTTCAGCGGCTGCGGCTGCACGCTGCCGAAGACCGCGGCGCCGCCGCCCTCCCAGCGGTAGCAATGCTGCATCTGGCCGACGATGTACTCGTCGCCGCGCTGGCAGTGCGAGAGGATCGCGCACAGGTTGCTCTGGGTGCCGGTGGGCACGAACAGGGCGGCCTCGAACCCGAGCAGCGCGGCGATCTTCTCCTGCAGCGCGTTGACGCTGGGATCGTCGCCGAACACGTCGTCGCCGAGCGGCGCCGCGAACATGGCGGCGCGCATGGCCTCGCTGGGCTGGGTGACGGTATCGCTGCGCAGGTCGACGATCTTCACTTGGCTTGCTCCAGGAAGTTCTTCAGCATGGCGTGGCCATGTTCCGTCAGGATGGACTCGGGATGGAACTGCACGCCTTCTACGGCCAAGGTCTTGTGCCGCACGCCCATGATCTCGCCGTCCTCGGTCCAGGCGGTGAGCTTCAGGTCGGCGGGGCAGCTCTCGCGCTCGATGGCAAGCGAGTGGTAGCGGTTGACCGTGAACTTCCCGGGCAGGCCGGCGAAGACGCCTTCCTGCGTGGTGGTGATCTCGCTGGTCTTGCCGTGCATCAGCCGCTGCGCGCGCACGATCTTCCCTCCGAGCGCCGCCCCGATGGCCTGGTGGCCCAGGCACACCCCGAGGATAGGCAGCTTGCCGGCGAAATGCCGGATCGCCTCCACCGAGATCCCCGCTTCGGCCGGCGAGCAGGGCCCGGGCGAGATCACCAGCCGGTCGGGCCGAGCGGCCTCGATCTCCTGCAGCGTGATCTCGTCGTTGCGATGCACCTCCACGTCGGCCCCCAGCTCCCCGAAGTACTGGACCAGGTTGTAGGTGAAGCTGTCGTAGTTGTCGATCATCAGCAGCTTCATGGCTTACTCCTGGAGGAATCCGAACAGCCGGACGCAAAGGACGCAAAGATTCCGCAAAGGACGCGAAACAAGACAGAGATCCTCATAGCTTGTTCACCAGCCTTTGCACGCCCTTGGCAACGGGGAATGCGTGAAAGTTGATCAATAGTCCGATCTTGTGCCCGGACAGGCGCAGGTACGTCAAGAGCTGCGCGCGATGGGCATCCGATGTCGCTTCCACCGCTTTCAGCTCCACGACCACCGAACCTTCGACGATGAAATCGGCCCGGTACGCAACCCCTATGTCCATTCCCTTGTACTTACCGGCAATCGCCACCTCCCGCTCGAACCGCAGTCCGCGTTCGGCAAGCTCGATGGCGAGCGCAGCCGCGTAAGCGCCTTCCAGCAATCCGACGCCGAGCACGCGCTGCACTTCTACGGCGGCACCGATCACCTCGTGCGAACAATCC
>NZ_DASSVG010000635.1:0-4549 GCF_035706265.1 Ramlibacter sp.
CGGCGATCAGGGGCGGCGTCGCGCTGACGGCGATGACGCCGGGCTTGACGTCCTTCGGCGCTTCGCGCACGACGGTCTGCGCGTACGCCACGGAGGCGGCGAAAGAAAGGCCCACGAGGGCGGTTCGGGTCCAGCGGGTCATGGTGTAGATCCAGGGGCTGTAGGGGGCCGGGCCACTGTGCGGGGCAGGGCCCGGGCTGTCAACGCGCGCTGTTGCGCGGATGCGAGTGCGCGCGGCAGGGGCGGAATTATCCCACGCGGCGGGATCCCGGCGGCCGCATCGGCCGGGCGAGGGGCTGCCGGCCAGCCCAGGCATGCCCATCGGCCGGGCCGGGGTTGTAGCGCAGCCCCTTGGTCCGTCCCTGCTGCGCCGGCGACCCGGAACCTTGATCCACGTCAAAAACCCACAACCGGCTGCCGGGGCAATATATGTATTCCGGTACTGCAATACCGATTTAGATGGAGCGAGGCATGGAGACACAAGCGCTGGACCCCGAAGCCGGGCTGGACGAGATCCTGGAGTACTGCAACAACCTGCGGCAGTCGCCGCCCCCGGCGGACGACGCGCTGCCGGCGGGCTTCACGGGAACGCTCGGCCACTTCCCGGTCTACTTCCCCGAGGAGATCGCGCACGCCGCCGGGCTGCTGCCGGTCAACGTGCTCGGCGGCGGCAACAAGCTGGAGCTGAAGCACGCGGACGCCCACATGGGCTCGTTCATCTGCTCGATCTGCCGCTCCACCACGGAGATGGGCCTGAACGGGCAGCTGCAGGGGCTGAAGGGCTTCATCACCCACCCGATCTGCGACGCCGCCAAGCACCTGGCCGGCATCTGGTCGCGCAACATCCCGGAGCAGCTCGCCCAGATCCTGTACCTGCCGCAGAACCCCAACACGCCCGGCGCGATCCGCTTCGTGGCCGCGGAGTACCAGCGGCTGCGCGGCGAGCTCGAGCGCCGCTCGGGCCAGGAGGCCTGCGACACCAAGCTGCGCGCCAGCATCGCCGCGTACAACCGCAACCGCAAGCTGCTGCGCGAGCTGTACGCCATCCGCCGCGACGAACCCTGGAAGGTGAGCTGCACCGAGTCCTACCTGCTGCTGCGCGCGCGCACCCGCATCCCCTGCGAGGCCCACAACGCGCTGCTGGAGCGCGCGCTCGACGCCATCCGCGCCCGCCGCCGCGCCGCCCAGGACAAGCCGCGGGTGGTGTTCGTCGGCGGCTTCTGCGAGCAGCCGCCGCTGGAGATGCTGGAGGCGATCGACGACAACTGCTACGTGGTCGACGACGACCTGCTGATCGGCCTGCGCTGGATCACCAACGACGTGCCCTCCACCGGCGACCCGATCTGGGCGCTGGCCGAGAGCTTCGTGCAGCGCTCCGCCGCCAGCCCGGTGCAGCACGACGAGCGCAAGACCAAGGAAGGCTACCTGATGGACATGCTCGCCTCCAGCCGGGCCGACGCGGCGATCGTCACGGCGGCCAAGTTCTGCGAGCCCGGCCTGGACGAACAGGTGGCCTGGTCCAAGCACCTCGACGAGGTGGGCGTGCAGTACCTGGTGCTCGAGTTCGAGGAAAAGATGACCTCGTTCGAGCAGATGGCGATGCAGCTCGAGACCTTCGCCGAATCCCTCCTCTTCGCCACCGCCTGACACCGGAGCCGCCCATGACCACCGCAACACTCGAACGCGCCGAAGCGCAGGCCGCACCGGCAGACGAATTCAACCCGATCCAGGAAGGCCAGCGCCTGATGAAGGCCTGGTACGCCGGCCTGGAGCAGGCCAAGGAGCGCGGCCAGAAGGTCGCCAACGTCTTCGTGATGGGCAACGCCATCGAGATCCTGCGCAGCTTCGACTTCCAGCTGGTGTTCCCCGAGATCAACTCGCTGCAGACCGGGGTGAAGAAGGTCTCCGAGGGCTACCTGCGCGAATCCGAGGACTACGGCTACTCGCCCGACGTGTGCTCCTACGTCAAGGCCGACGTGGGCCTGATCCTGCGCCAGCAGAAGCACCCGGCGGGCACCATCCCGCACGCCGACATCGCCATCACCTCGAACATGTGCAGCACGTTCATCAAGTGGGGCGAGATCTGGGAGCGCATGCTCAAGACGCCGACCTTCACGCTGGACCTGCCCGGCCAGCGCGGTTCGAACTGGCAGGTGCGCCGCGGCGACGCCCAGCACATGGCCGACTCCCAATGGGTGGAGTCGCAGTTCCGCGACCTGATCACGCGCTGCGAGAACATCACCGGCAAGCGCTTCGACTTCGACAAGCTCGCCCAGGTGCAGGACCGCGTCAACCGCATGGTCTACCACTGGAACAACGTGATGGCGCTCAACCGGGTCTGCCCTGCGCCCTACAACGCGATGCTGGACGGCCTGACCTACATCGGGATCATGAACGTTTACCGCGGCACCGAGGAAGGCGTGGAGTTCATGCGCCGGCTGGAGGAGCAGCTGCGCGCCAAGGTGGCGCGCGGCGAGGGCCGGGTCAAGGAGGAGCGCTTCCGGCTGCTCTTCTCGGGCACGCCGTGCTACGTCTCGATGCGCCGGCTGGTCGAACTGTTCGAGAGCTGGGGCGGCGTGTTCGCGTATTCCGACTACCTCACCTTCGCCGCCGGAGGCATGGATGCCGGCGAGATGGTCTACGACACCTCGCGGCCGCTGGAAAGCCTGGCCGAGATCTCCGCCCTGGCGGCGCAGCGCGGACTGTCCAACCAGTTCTTCGCCCACGAGCGCCTCGCGCAGCAGATCAAGGAATACGACGTCGACGGCGTCGTCTTCCACGGCATCAAGAGCTGCCGCTTCGTCTCCTCCGGCATGGCCGACACGCGCAACTACCTGAACCAGCGCATGAACATTCCCAGCCTCTACGTCGAATCCGACCTGATCGATCCGCGCTACTGGTCCGACGCCCAGATCAAGAACCGCGTCGACGCCTTCTTCGAATCGCTGCACCAGCGCGGCGGGCCGGCGCCTTCGGCGCGCGCGCAGGCGGCCATCGCCGACGGGAGCCAGCAATGAAATACATCGCAGGCGTCGACGTCGGATCCACCCAGACCAAGGCGGTGATCCTGGACGAGAACGGCAAGCTGGTCGGGCGCGCCCTGCTCGACATGGAGACCAGCATGGTCACGATCGCGCAGGATGCCTTCCGCGCGGCCCTGACCAACGCGGGCCTGCAGGAGGAGCAGGTGGCGCGCATCGCCAGCACCGGCTACGGCCGCTACAACGTGTCCTTCGGCCACCAGCAGGTCACCGAGATCACCTGCCACGCGCGCGGCGCCGTCGCGCTGTTCCCCAACACCCGCACCGTGATCGACATCGGCGGGCAGGACACCAAGGCGATCGCCGTCAAGCCCGACGGGCAGGTGGCCGACTTCACCATGAACGACAAGTGCGCGGCCGGCACCGGCCGCTTCCTCGGCGCCGCCTCGTACGCGCTGGAGATGTCGCTGGGCGACCTCGGGCCGCTGGCGCTGAAGTCGCAGAACCCGGTGCGCATCACCACCACCTGCACGGTGTTCGCCGAGTCCGAGATCATCAGCCACCTGTCCAAGGGCATCCCGCCCGAGGACGTGCTGATGGGCGTGCACCAGGCGATCACCAGCCGCTGCGTCTCGCTGGCGCGCCGCGTCGGCGTGCACTCGGAAGTCACCTTCACCGGCGGCGTGAGCCGCAACGTGGCGATGGTCAAGCTGCTGGAGGAGGCCGTGGGGCTGAAGATCAACGTCAGCCCCGACGCCCACTTCTGCGGTGCGCTGGGTGCGGCGCTGTTCGCCCGCGACCACGTCTTCGCCCCGGCGGCCGAGCCGGCCGCGGCCCACGCCTGAGGAGAAACGATGATCTACGTTGTTGGACTCGATATCGGATCGACCTACACCAAGGCGATCGCACTCGACGGCGACCGCAAGGTCGTGGGCACCGCCGTGCGGCGCACCGGCTTCAAGCTGGCGCAAGCCTCGGAAGCGGTGTTCGAGGACCTGCTGGCCAACGCCGGCCTGCAGCGCGGCGACATCACCTACGTCGGCGCGACCGGCTACGGCCGCTACACCGTGCCCTACCGCCATGCGCAGATCACGGAACTCACGGCGCACGCCCAGGCCGCGGTGCACCTGTTCCCCGACACCCGCACCATCCTGGACATCGGCGGCCAGGACATCAAGGCGATCAAGGTCGACGAGCAGGGGCGGGTGAAGGCCTTCCGCCTGAACGACAAGTGCGCGGCCGGCACCGGCGCCTTCCTCGAGAAGACCGCCCGCTACCTCGGCCTGACCACCGAGGACATCGGCCCCTATGCGCTGCGTTCCACCGCGCCCAAGGCGATCAGCAGCGTGTGCGCGGTGTTCGCCGAGTCGGAGGTGATCAACCACCTGTCCAACGGCATCCCCGCGGAGGACATCATGATGGGGGCCATGGTCTCGCTGGGCGGACGGGCGATCCAGCTGATGCGCCGGGTCGGGCTGGAGCCGGGCTACATGCTCACCGGCGGCATGACGCGCAACGAGGCGATGGTGCGGGCGCTCGAGGAGGCGCTGGGCGAGAAGTTCCACGTC
>NZ_DASSVG010000636.1:0-2246 GCF_035706265.1 Ramlibacter sp.
GCGACGTTCAGCTCGGGGGTGGAGAAGCTGGTGGGCAGCGCGTTCAGCACCGCGCTGGCGTCGGGTGAGCGGCTGAGGATCTCCAGCAGGCGGGCCCCGGCGTAGGTGCCGTCGTCGAAGCCGTACCAGCGCTCCTTGAAGAAGATGTGGCCGCTCATCTCGCCGCCCAGTGGCGCGCCCACTTCCTTCATCTTCGCCTTGATCAGCGAGTGGCCGGTCTTGTACATCATGGGCCGGCCGCCGGCCGCCGCGATGGCGGGCCCGAGCCGCTGCGTGCACTTGACGTCGAACAGGATCGGCGCGCCGGGCACGCGCGACAGCACGTCGGCGGCGTAGAGCATCATCTGCCGATCGGGCCAGATGGTGTTGCCTTCCGAATCGATCACGCCCAGGCGGTCGCCGTCGCCGTCGAAGGCGAGGCCCAGCTCGGCGCCCGTTTCCTTCAGCTTCGCGATCAGGTCGCGCAGGTTCTCGGGCTTGCTCGGGTCGGGATGGTGGTTCGGGAAGTTGCCGTCCACCTCGCTGTACATCTCGATCACCTCGCAGCCGATGGCGCGGAAGATGTCGGGGGCCGAGGCGCCGGCGACGCCGTTGCCGCAATCCACGACGATCTTCATCGGCCGGGCGAGGTGGATGTCGCCCTTGATGCGGTCGCGGTAGGGGCCGAGGACGTTGACGTTGCGGATCGTGCCCTGCTGCGGCGGCTCGTCCCAGCCCTGGCTCTCGATCATGCGGCGCAGCGACTGGATCTCGTCGCCGTAGATGGCGCGGCCGGCCAGCACCATCTTGAAGCCGTTGTAGTCCTTCGGGTTGTGGCTGCCGGTGACCTGGATGCCGCTGGTGGCGAGCGTATTGGCGCCGAAGTACAGCATGGGCGTGGTGCACATGCCCAAGTCGATCACGTCGACGCCGGCGGCGGTGAGGCCGCGCACGAGGGCGGCCGAGAGCGAGGGGCCGCTCAGGCGGCCATCGCGGCCGACGGCCACGGTCTTCTCGCCTTCCTTGCGGGCCAGGGTGCCGAAGGCCCGGCCGAGGGCCTGGGCCACCTCTTCGTTCAGCGTCGACGGGACGATGCCGCGGACGTCGTAGGCCTTGAAGATGCTGGGGCTGAGCTGCATGGATCTGCTTGCTTTCTTCGGGTCGGGTCCGGCGCATTCTAAGAGGGGCCGCCTGCGGGAACATGTCCGGAAACGGCCAGTCCTGCCCGGCGCGGTGCGTATCATGGGCTGCATGAGCCCCGTCGAGCCGTCCCTGCATCCCGATGCCTGCTACCTGGCGCTGAAGACGCGCGACGCGCGTTTCGACGGCTCGTTCTTCACCGGCGTGACCTCGACCGGCATCTACTGCCGGCCGGTCTGCAAGGTGCGCACGCCGCGGCGCGAGAACTGCCGCTTCTTCGCCCTGGCCGCCCAGGCGGAGAGCGCCGGCTTCCGGCCCTGCCTGCGCTGCCGCCCCGAGCTGGCGCCGCAGGGCTTGCGCTGGTCGCTCAACGACGCGAGCGCCGTGCTGGCCCAGCAGGCCGCCCGGCTGCTCGACGAACCGGAAGCGTGGAGCGCCGAAGCGCCTTCGATCGAGGGCGTGGCGAAGCGGCTGGGCATCAGCGACCGCCATCTGCGCCGCATCTTCGAGGCGCAGCTGGGCGTCTCGCCCTTGCAGTACCTGCAGACGCGCAGGCTGCTGAGCGCCAAGCAGCTGCTGGCCGACACGCGCCTGCCGGTCACCGAGATCGCGCTCCTGAGCGGCTTCGCCAGCGTGCGCCGCTTCAACGCCGTGTTCGCGGCGCAGTACGGCATGAGCCCCAACGCGCTGCGGCGCGAAGGCGGCGTGCGCGAGGCGAGCTGCGAAGTGCGGCTCGGATTGCGGCCGCCGTACGACGTCGAGGCGATGCTGGGTTTCTTCCGCACCCGGGCCATCGAAGGCGTGGAGGCGGTCGGCGAGCGGCAACTCGCGCGCACGTTGGCGCTCGATGTCGCCGGACGGCGCTGGGAAGGCTGGCTGAGCGCCGACTTCGACGCCGCGCAGTCGCAGCTGGTGCTGCGCGTGAGCGAATCGCTGCACGGCGTGCTGCCGCTGCTGATCCGCCGCGTGCGGGCCGCCTTCGATCTCGACGCCGATCCGCAGGCGATCAACGCGCGGCTGCATGGCAGCTTCCCGCTCGGCGACGGGCTGCGCGTGCCGGGCTCGCTGAGCGGCTACGAGCTGGCCGTGCGGGCCGTGCTGGGCCAGCAGATCACGGTGGCGGCGGC
>NZ_DASSVG010000637.1:0-10739 GCF_035706265.1 Ramlibacter sp.
GGGAACTTGTGCATCAGCGAGGTGAACCACCAGGAGAAGCGCTCGGCCTTCCACACGCGGCGCAGCGCGCGCTCGGAGTAATGGTCGATGCCGGCGTCGCTGCGCTCGCGGTAGTGCTCGACCAGGCCGTCGGCGAGGTACTTCACGTCGGAAGCGGCGAGGTTGAGGCCCTTGGCCCCGGTGGGCGGCACGATGTGGGCGGCGTCGCCGGCGAGGAACAGGCGGCCGAAGCGCATCGGCTCCGCCACGAAGCTGCGCAGCGGCGCGATGCTCTTTTCCAGCGCCGGCCCGGTCACCAGCCGCTCGCGCGCCTCCGGGTCCAGCCGCAGGCGCAGCTCGTTCCAGAAGGCTTCGTCCGACCATGCCTCCACCTTGTCCGAGAGCGGCACCTGGACGTAGTAGCGGCTGCGCGTGGGGCTGCGCATGGAGCACAGCGCGAAGCCGCGTTCGGTGTTCGCGTAGATCAGTTCGTGGAACACCGGCGGCACGTCGGCCAGCAGGCCCAGCCAGCCGAAGGGATAGACCTTCTCGTACTCGCGGATCGCGCCGGCGGGCACGCTCGCGCGGCTCACGCCGTGGTAGCCGTCGCAGCCGGCGATGAAGTCGCACTGGAGCTCGTGCTCCCGGCCGTCCTGGCGGTAGCGCACGACGGGCGAGCTGCCGTCGAAGCCGTGCAGGCTCACGCTGTCGCCCGTTTCGTAGACCGTGGTCAGGCCCGCCGCCGCGCGCGCGGCCATCAGGTCGCGCGTCACCTCGGTCTGGCCGTACACCATCACCGTCTTGCCGCCGGTGAGGCCGGGGAAGTCGATGCGGTGCCGCTCGCCCTTGAACAGCAGCTCGATGCCCGAGTGCACCAGCCCTTCCCGGTGCATGCGCTCGCCGACGCCGCATTCGTCCATCAGGTCCACGGCGACCTGTTCGAGCACGCCGGCGCGGATGCGCCCCAGCACGTACTCGCCGCTGTGGCGCTCGAGGATGACGTTGGAAATGCCGGCCTTGTGCAGCAGCTGGCCGAGCAGAAGGCCGGACGGGCCGGCGCCGATGATCGCTACCTGGGTTCGCATGGTGCTTGTCTCCTTGGAGCGGAGCGTAGGCGCTGCGGCGCGCGCCGCCCAGGGGCCGGGCGCACGCGGTGTGCGATGATTGCGCGGCCTGCGCGATCATCGCGCACTCGATCATGACCATCGCGCACGCGGACTACATCGCCGGCATGGCCAAGGGCCTGGCCGTGCTGGAAAGCTTCGACACCCAGCGCCAGCGGCTCAATGCCACGCTGGCGGCCGAACGCGCCGGGCTCACCCGGGCGGCGGCGCGCCGCCACCTGCTGACGCTGGCCCACCTCGGCTACCTGGAGACGGACGGCAGCTGGTTCTGGCTGGCGCCGAAGGTGCTGCGCTTCTCCGGCAGCTATCTCGCCTCGGCGCGCCTGCCGCGGGCGGTGCAGCCGACGCTCAACCGGCTGGCCGGCACCACCGGCGAATCGTTTTCCTCGGTGGTGCTGGAGGACGATCACGTGGTGATCGTGGCGCGCAGCGGGTCCGCCTTGCAGGCCTATGGCCTGCACCTCGGCGCGCGGCTGCCGGCCCATGCCACCTCCACCGGCCGGGTGCTGCTGGCCTGCAAGCCTCGGGCCGAGTTCGGCGCCTGGCTCAAGCGACGCGAGCTCACGCGGCTGACGGGGCACACGACGGTGGATTCGCGCGCTTTCCGCGCGATCGTGGAGCAGGTGCGCGAGCAGGACTGGTGCGTGGCGAGCGAGGAGCACGAGCTGGGCGTGCATGCGGTGGCCGTGCCGCTGCGCACCATGGAAGGGCGCACGGTGGCTGCGCTGAACGTGGTGACCACGCGCGAGCGGGTCGAGCCGCGGGTGCTGCAGCGGGAACTGCTGCCTCTGCTGCTGGAGGCGGCGCGGGAAGTCAGGCCGTTGTTGTGACACGGACGACAATCTGGCCCGGCCATAGAGCTGCTGAAGCATAAACAAACAACAAGATATTCGTTGCGGCTTTAAAGAACCGTCCGCAAAATCCCTACACGCCCCTCACAGGGCACCCGTCACCCAGAACAGGATCAGGGGCCGCAAGGCCCCGTTTTCATCGCATGACCCTCTCCAAGATCAAGATCCTCCTCGCATCCGTGGCATTGGCCGCCAGCGGCGTGGCCTCCGCCCAGCAATCGCTGTTGAACGTTTCGTATGACGTGGCGCGCGAGTTCTACAAGGACATCAACGCCGCCTTCGTGCCCTGGTACAAGAAGACCGCCGGCAAGGACGTGAAGGTCGAACAGTCGCACGCCGGCTCCAGCGCCCAGGCGCGCGCCGTGGCCGACGGCCTCGACGCCGACGTGGTGACCATGAACACCACCACCGACATCGAATTCCTGGCCGACAAGGGCGTGGTCGCCAAGGACTGGCAGAAGCGCTTCCCGCACAACGCGGCGCCCACCAGTTCCACCATGCTGTTCCTGGTGCGCAAGGGCAATCCCAAGGGCATCAAGGACTGGGACGACCTGGTCAAGCCCGGCGTGAAGGTCATCGTGGTCAACCCGAAGACCGGCGGCAACGGCCGCTACGCCTACCTGGCTGCCTGGGGCTCCGTGCGCAAGAAGGGCGGCACGGACGCCCAGGCCGCGGAGTTCGTCGCCAGCCTCTACAAGAACGTGCCGGTGCTGGCCCGCGGCGGCCGCGACGCCACCAGCGCCTTCCTCCAGCGCAACATCGGCGACGTGCTGATCACGTTCGAATCCGAGGTGGAGTCCGTCAACCGCGAGTTCGGCGCCGGCAAGGTCGACGTCGTGTACCCCTCCGTCAGCATCCGCGCCGACAACCCGGTGGCCGTGGTGGAGCGCACCGTGGCCAAGAAGGGCACGGCCGATCTCGCCAAGGCCTACCTGGACTTCCTCTACACGCCGGAAGCGCAGGAGATCGCCGCCAAGCACTACATCCGCCCGAGCGATCCGGCGGTGCTGAAGAAGTACGCCGGCACCTTCAAGCCGATCACCATCTTCCCGGTGGAGGAGCTGTTCGGCTCGCTGTCGCAGGCCCAGAAGGTGCACTTCAACGACGGCGGCCAGTTCGACAAGATCTACACCGCGAAGTAAGACCTCCGACATGAGTGGCGCACTCGCGGCGCCGCTGCCGGGCACGGCGGCGGCGCCTTCTTCGTCCCGCGGCGGCAACAGGAAGGTGCTCCCGGGGTTCAACCTGACCCTCGGCTACACGATCTTCTACCTGTGCCTGATCGTGCTGATCCCGCTGTCGGCGCTGGTCCTCAAGACCTTCACCCTCAGCTGGGACCAGTTCTGGACGGCCGTCAGCTCGCCGCGGGTGCTGGCCGCCTACCGGCTCACGTTCGGCGCCTCCTTCCTCGCCGCGCTGGTGAACGTGTTCTTCGGCCTGCTGGTGGCCTGGGTGCTGGTGCGCTACAACTTTCCGGGCAAGCGCCTCGTCGACGCGCTGGTGGACCTGCCGTTCGCGCTGCCCACGGCCGTGGCCGGCATTTCGCTGACCGCGCTGCTGGCCGGCAATGGCTGGATCGGCCAGTACCTGGAGCCGCTCGGCATCCAGCTCGCCTTCAACCCCAACGGGGTGGTGATCGCGCTGATCTTCATCGGGCTGCCCTTCGTGGTGCGCACGGTGCAGCCGGTGCTGGAGGAGTCCGAGAAGGAACTGGAGGAGGCCGCGATGTGCCTGGGCGCGACGCGGCTGCAGACGTTCACCAAGGTGATCCTGCCTTCGATCGCGCCGGCGCTGATCACCGGCTTCGCCATGGCCTTCGCGCGCGCCATCGGCGAGTACGGCTCGGTGATCTTCATCGCCGGCAACATGCCCATGGTGTCGGAGATCGTGCCGCTGATCATCATCGGCAAGCTGGAGCAGTACGACTACGGCGGCGCGACGGCGGTGGCGGCGGTGATGCTGTTCTTCTCCTTCGTGCTGCTGCTGGTGATCAACGCGCTGCAGGCGTGGCAGCGGCGCCGCGCGGGGGGGCACTGAGATGGCGGCCACCGACCTGAGCAAGAAGCGCGTCACGACCACCGAGGCGGCCTGGGTGCGCCGCTCGCTGATCGCGCTCGCGCTGCTGTTCCTGCTGCTGTTCCTGGTGCTGCCGCTGGCGGCGGTGTTCACCGAGGCGCTGCGCAAGGGCCTGGACGCCTACCTCGAGGCGCTCAAGGAGCCGGACGCCTGGTCCGCCATCCGCCTGACGCTCATCACCGCGGCGATCTCCGTGCCGCTCAACCTGGTGTTCGGCGTGGCGGCGGCCTGGGCCATCGCCAAGTACGAGTTCCGCGGCAAGGCCTTCCTGACCACGCTGGTGGACCTGCCGTTCTCGGTCTCGCCGGTCGTCGCCGGCCTGATCTACGTGCTGGTGTTCGGCGCCCAGGGCTGGTTCGGCCCGTGGCTGGCCGCGCACGACATCAAGATCGTCTTCGCCGTGCCGGGCATCGTGCTGGCGACCGTGTTCGTCACCTTCCCCTTCATCGCCCGCGAGCTGATCCCGCTGATGCAGGCGCAGGGCAACGACGAGGAGCAGGCCGCCATCGTGCTGGGCGCGAGCGGCTGGCAGGCCTTCTGGCACGTGACGTTGCCCAACATCAAGTGGGGCCTGATCTACGGCGTGATCCTGTGCAACGCGCGCGCCATGGGCGAGTTCGGCGCCGTGTCGGTGGTGTCGGGGCACATCCGCGGCCAGACCAACACCATGCCGCTGCACGTGGAGATCCTCTACAACGAATACCAGTCGGTCGCGGCCTTCGCCGTGGCGTCGCTGCTGGCGCTGCTGGCGCTGGTGACGCTGGTGGTGAAGTCGCTGGCGGAGTGGAAGCAGGAGCGGGACATGAAAGCCGCCTCCGAGATCCCGCCCGAGCGCCCCTCGGCCAGCACAGCGCCCCTCACCCCCGCCCTCTCCCCGGAGGGGAGAGGGAGCAAGAAACTGGCCCCGAGTCCCTGAAATGAGCATCGAGATCCGCAACGTCAGCAAGAATTTCGGCGACTTCCGTGCGCTGAAGGATGTTTCGCTGAACATCGCATCGGGCGAGCTGGTCGCCCTGCTGGGGCCTTCGGGCTGCGGCAAGACCACGCTGCTGCGCATCATCGCCGGCCTGGAGACGGCCGACGCCGGCAGCATCCTGTTCTCCGGCGAGGACACGACCGAGGTCCACGTGCGCGAGCGCCAGGTCGGCTTCGTGTTCCAGCACTACGCGCTGTTCCGCCACATGACCGTGTTCGAGAACGTGGCCTTCGGCCTGCGCGTCAAGCCGCGCGGCGAGCGCCCGAGCGAGGCGCAGATCAAGCAGAAGGTGCACGAGCTGCTGAACCTGGTGCAGCTCGATTGGCTGGCCGACCGCTTCCCCTCGCAGCTGTCCGGCGGGCAGCGCCAGCGCATCGCGCTGGCCCGCGCGCTGGCGGTGGAGCCCAAGGTGCTGCTGCTGGACGAACCCTTCGGCGCCCTGGACGCCAAGGTGCGCAAGGAGCTGCGCCGCTGGCTGCGCCGCCTGCACGACGACCTGCACGTCACCTCCATCTTCGTCACCCACGACCAGGAGGAGGCGCTGGAAGTGGCCGACCGGGTGGTGCTGATGAACGCCGGCAACATCGAGCAGGTGGGCTCGCCGCAGGAGGTGTGGGACCATCCCGCCAGCCCCTTCGTCTACGGCTTCCTGGGCGATGTCAACCTGTTCCACGGCCGCGCCCACGAGGGCGAGGTGCACTTCGAAGGGCTGCAGATCGCCTCGCCGGAACTGGCCGAGGCGCAGAACGCGCGCGCTGCCGCCTACGTGCGGCCGCACGACCTGGACGTGCAGCGCTACGCCCCCGGCGCGGCCGGCATCGCGGCCACGCTGACCCGGGCCATTGTCGTGGGGCCGATCGCCCGGCTGGAACTTCTTCCGGTCGACGGCACCAAACCGGTGGACAATTCACAGTCCGACCCCATCATCGAAGCGCAGATCCCGGCCGAACAGTACCGGGAAATGGGGTTGAAGGAGGGCGAAACGCTGGTGGTCACGCCGCGCAAGGCCCGGGTGTTCCTGGAGAGCGGCGCGGGCATCTGAAGCCCCCCGCATGGAGGGCGGAAGAAGAATGAGCGGCAAGCTGTTGAACTGGTTCGACACCGCACCCCGGCGGGTCCTCGCCGCGGTCGCGGTGATCGGCATCGCCATGCTGTGCTTCGGGCTGTACCTGCAGCTCGTGGTGGGGCTGGTGCCCTGTCCGATGTGCATCGTGCAGCGCTATGCGCTGATCCTGGTGGTGCTGATCGCCGGCATTGCCGCGGCCGTGCCGTCGCGCGGGGCGCAGATCGGCGGAGCCGGGCTGATGCTCCTGGCCGGCGGGTTCGGTGCCTTCGTGGCAGCGCGCCAGAGCTGGCTGCAGTGGTATCCGCCCGAGGTGGCGTCCTGCGGGCGCGACTTCTACGGGATGATCGAGAACTTCCCGCTGCGCCGGGCGATCCCGATGATCTTCAAGGGCAGCGGGGATTGCACCAAGATCGACTGGACCTTCCTGGGTGGCTCGCTGGCCAACTGGTCGTTCGTGGCGTTCGCCGCGATCATCGCGGTGGCGCTGGCGCTGCTGGTGCGGCAGGTGCGGGGCGGCGGCTCCGGGCGCCACGGCGCTCTCGCGGCCTGAAACGCTGGGCTTCGGCCTCCCACGGCTGACGCCTCGGGAGGCGCTCAGCGCCAGCCTACGGAACAGCCAGCCGCGGCGATGACGCGATGCCTGCGGTAGGCTGGTGCTGAGCCGCGACAGCGCGAAGCCCAGCGCTCCACGCGACGCTCACAACCCCGAGGGATACGTTTCCGCCGGCTCGCCCTGATGCCACACCGGCTCGGCCACCAGCGGTTGCAGGGCCTGCGTCTCGTCGATGTGGATCATGGCGTCGAACTGCGCCGGCAGCCGGGTGTGGAAATAGTGGCTGAGCCGCTCCGACTGCGGCAGGTAGATCACGCCGATGGCCCGCTGCAGGCGCTTTTCCGCCAGCAATTCGCCGAGCCCCGCATTCCCCCGTAACGGCAGCCAGAAGCGCTCGCCGGCCTGGTGGAACAGGTCCTCGTAGCTTCCTTCCAGCCCCGGACGCACCCGCCGGCGCTGCGCCGGCGCATCCCACTCCGGCGCCGCCGTCACCGTGCCGTGGTGCGTGCTGAAGCCCACCAGCAGCGCGTCGTCGCCCCAGCGGTCGCGCGCGAGCTGGCCCACGTTCCACTCGCCCAGGTCGCCCATCTCGGTGGCGCTGGCGTCGCCCAGGTGCGAGTTGTGGGCCCAGACGATCAGCCGGGCGCTGCCGGTCAGCCCCGCCAGGTGCTTCTCGAGCGCCTGCAGCGTCTCCACCATGTGGCTGTCGCGCAGGTTCCAGGACGAGACGCGGCCGTGGAACATGGTCCGGTAGTACTCCTCGGCGTTGCGCACCAGCCGGGCGTTCTGCTGGGCGTAGAACACCTCGGCGCGGTCCTCGCTGGAGCCGGCGGCCATCAGCTCGCCGGCGCGCCGGTTCATCTCGCGCAGTTGCTGGATCACCTCGTCCTCGCAGGTGGCCTTCATGCCGAAGCTGGCCGCATAGCCGTAGGCCTGGCTGTCTTCGCCGTAGTGGTCGAAGCAGCCGTAGCGGCTGCGGGCGCGCTGCGCCGCCTCGGGGTCGGCCCGGTCCAGGTACTGCAGCACGGCGGCGATCGAGCCGTAGAGGCTGTACAGGTCCATGCCGTAGAAGCCGACCTGGCGCGAGGGCGGCAGGCCGGCGTTGTGCGCGCGCAGCCATTCGACGAATTCCGCGATCACGCCGTTGCACCACATCCAGGTCGGGAAGCGCTGGAATCCGGACAGCGCCGCCTCGGCGTCGCGGTCGTCGGAGGCGCCGCGGATGTAGCGGTTGACGCGCCAGGCATCGGGCCAGTCGGCCTCCATCACCAGCGCGTTGAAGCCGTGCTCGATGATCAGCCGGCGGCTCAGCGCCACCCGCTCGGCATAGAACTCGTGGGTGCCATGCGAAGCCTCGCCCAGCAGCGCCAGCCGGGCGCGGCCCAGGCGGGCGACCAGCTCCGGGTCGTCGGCCGCGGCGCCGCGCAAGGGCCGCAGGTGGGGGCGCAGGCCCTGCAACAGGGCGCTTTCGTCACGGACGGTGGAACGGAACATGGGCACTCCTCGGTCGGCTCCGGACCAAGGTAGAGCCCGCCTGGCGCGCCGGCTGTAGTCGCCGGGCGTGGCCGGTGTAGGACGCCGAAAACCAGGCCCCTTTTTTGACGAAAACTAGGCCAGCTTCTTCACGAAGACCATGCTGCGCCGGTCCCAGTTGTACTTGCGCTTGCGCGCCTCGGGCAACCACTCGGGATCCACCTGCACGAAGCCGCGCTTGAGGAACCAGTGCATGGTGCGGGTGGTGAGCACGAAGATGCTCTCCAGGCCCATCGCCCGGGCGCGCTGCTCCACCCGGCGCAGGATCTTCTCGCCGTCGCCCTGGCCCTGGCTTTGCGGCGAGACCGTCAGCGCCGCCATCTCGCCGGTGCGCGCCTCGGGGTAGGGATAGAGCGCCGCGCAGGCGAAGATCACGCCGTCGTGCTCCACGATCGTGTAGTTGGCGATGTCGCGCTCGATCTCGGTGCGGTCGCGCTTGACCAGGGTGCCGTCCTTCTCGAAGGGTTCGATCAGCTGCAGGATGCCGCCCACGTCGTCGGCAGTGGCCTCGCGCAGCTCCTCCAGCTTCTCGTCGACCACCATGGTGCCGATGCCGTCGTGCACGTACACCTCCAGCAGCAGCGAGCCGTCCACCGCGAAGGGAATGATGTGGCTGCGCTCCACGCCGGCCTCGCAGGCCTTCACGCAGTGCTGCAGGTAGAACGAGGTGTCGGTGGGGCTGTGCGCCGGCGGCAGGCTGGCCAGCAGCTGCTTGGCCGCGGCCAGCGGCAGCTCGGTGTCGATCGGGTTGTCCTCGCCTTCGCCTTCCAGCGGCTTGACGCGGATGCCGGGGATCTCGGTCAGGAAGATCAGCTTGTCGGCCTGCAGGGCGACCGCCACGCTGGTGGCGACCTCCTCCATGGTCAGGTTGAAGGCCTCGCCGGTGGGCGAGAAGCCGAAGGGCGACAGCAGCACCATGGCGCCGAGATCGATGGTGCGCTTGATGCCCGCCACGTCCACCTTGCGCACCAGGCCCGAATGGCGGAAGTCGACCCCGTCGAGGATGCCGACCGGCCGCGCCGTGATGAAGTTGCCGGAGATCACGCGCACGGTGGAACCCGCCATCGGCGTGTTCGGCAGCCCCTGGCTGAAGGCGGCCTCGATCTCGTAGCGCAGCTGGCCGGCGGCCTCCTGCGCGCTATCGAGCGCCACTTCGTCGGTGATGCGCATGCCGTGCGAGTAGCGCGCCTCGTGGCCCTTGGCGCGCAGCTGCTCGTTGACCTGGGGACGGAAGCCGTAGACCAGCACCACCTTCACGCCCATGCTCTGGATCAACGCCAGGTCCTGCGCGATGTGGGGCAGCTTGCCGGCGGCGATGGCCTCGCCCGCCATGCCCACGACGAAGGTCTTGCCGCGGTGCATGTGGATGTACGGCGCGACCGAGCGGAACCAGGGGACGAAGGTGAAATTGAAGATGGCGGACACGGGGCGACAGTTTAAGGGACGGCCGGTGGCGCCGCCGCCGGAACCGAGGATTCCGGCCGCGGTGTCCGCGCTGGTTTCGGGTATCGTCCGCGCATGGAAAAGCTCGCCGCAGGCTTCTGGGGCGCCTTCTTCTGCACCGCCACCATGATGCTGGTGATCTCGCTGGCGGCCTTCGTGCGCTCGCACCGGCGGGTGGCGCTGATGGCGGCGCTGGCCTCGCTGGCGTCGGCGGCCTTCGTCGTTTCCTACCTCGGCTGGCTGCCGATCGACGGGCCGGTCGAGGCGCGCGTGCTCGCGCACGTGGCGGTCGCCACCGCCGTGAGCCTGGGGCTGATGCTGACCTCCACCCTCGGGATGCTGCGCCATCGCGCCCTCGGCCGCCGGGTGGTCGCGGGCCTGGTGGGCGCCGGCGCCGGCGTCGTGGTGGCCGGCTGGGCGCTGGAGCCGCACGAAGCGCTGGCGCTCAGCTCGGTCACGGCCTTCGCCGTGGGCGCCGTGATGCTGGTGGTGGCCGCGCGCGGTGCGTTGCGGGGCGACCGGGCCGGCTGGACCTTCGTGGCGGGCATCTTCTTCATGCTGGTGGCGATCGCGGGCCTGAGCTGGATCGCCCTGAGCCGCACCGAGGCCTGGCCGGTGCACGCGATCAGCGCCGTGGCCGGATCGGCCTACCTCAGCGTGGTGGCGATCGTGCTGTGGCGGCGCTACTCCTACCTGCTGGAGCTGTCGGAGGTGATGGCGCACGGGCCCAACTACGACCCCGTCACCCGCATGCGCTCGCACAGCGAGACCGGCCAGATGGTGGGCGACGTGTTCTTCCGCCGCAATGCGGAGCCGCGCCCGATCGGCGTGCTGGCCGTCTGCGTGGCCAACCTGTATGCGCTGGAGAACCTGCATGGGCGGGCGGCGTTCAACCATGCGTTGTTCGTCTCGGCCGGCCGCCTGCGCCGCTGCGTGCCCGCCAACGTGGAGATGGGACGGCTGTCGGAGGACGGTTTCCTGCTGCTGGTGCCGCACACCGACGACGTGCAGCGCCTCGGGCAGCTGGCGCGCACCATCCGCGACCGGCTCATGCGGCCGATCACGCTGAGCACCACCCGCGATCCGGCCGCCCTGGAGAACGGCGACACCACCTGGGTGGCCGAAGTGGGCATCGGGG
>NZ_DASSVG010000638.1:0-6162 GCF_035706265.1 Ramlibacter sp.
CGTCGGCACCTCGGGCACCAGCGGCGAGCGCTTGTCGCCGGACACGGCGAGGATCTTGATCTTGCCCGCCTTGTGCAGCTGGATCTGCGGCTGCAGGCCGGTGATCATGATCGGCAGGCGCCCGGCGGACAGGTCGATCAGGCCGACCCCGCTGTCCTTGTAGGCCACGTGCACGAGCTTGGTGTGGGTCGCCAGTCCGATCGAGATGCCGAGGAAGTGCGAGAGCGAGCCGTTGCCCGGCGCGGAGCCGAACACGGCATCGCCCGGCTTGCGCGCCTTGGCCCACGCGATCAGCTCCTGCAGCGTGTTGGCGCCGGTGACGCTGGGGACGGTGGAAATCGCGACGTCGAACTTCGAGACGCCGATGATGGGCGTGAAGTCCGCCACCGGGTCGTAGTCGAGCTTGGTGTAGACGTGCGGGTAGATCGCGAACGGGCCGCTGGTGGCGAACACCAGCGTGCGGCCGTCGGGCGCGGCGCGCTTGCACTCGCCGAGCGCCACGCGCTGGCCGGCGCCGAGCTTGCTCACCACGATGGCGGTGCGCCCGAGCGACTCGCGCATCTGGTCCGCGATCACGCGCGCGGTGAAATCCATCGAGGAGGCGGCGCCCACCAGGATGCTGATGGGGTTCTTGTCCTCCTGCGCGAAGCCTCGGCCGGCCAGCAGGGTGGCGGCGCCGGCCGCGAAGCCGCGCAGGGCGGTACGGCGGGTGGTCATCGGGTCTGTCTCCTATGGTGGAAGGGGGAGTCGAGTGCCTCCAGCGCCGGCCATTGCCGGTCGAGGGGGAACACCCAGGCCGGCTGGTCCCCGCATGGCCAGGCAATGCCCAGCGCCGGGTCATCCCACAGCAGGCCACCCGCGTGGTCGCGGTTGTTGTAGTCGGTCAGTCGGAAGGTGATCTCGGTGTCCGGCTCCAGCGTGCAGAAGCCGTGCGCGAAGCCGGGAGGCACATGCAGCTGACGCCAGTCACCCGCCGCCAGTTCCACGACTGCGTGTTTTCCATAGGTCGGGGAACCGCGCCGGATGTCCACGCAGACGTCCCAGATGCGCCCGCGGGCGACGCGCACCACCTTGGTCTGCGCGTGCGGAGGCCGCTGGAAGTGCAGCCCGCGCACCGTGTGCCTCAGCGGATAGAACGACGCGTGCTCCTGCACGTAGTGCGCCGCCGCGCCGGCCGCCGCGAACGCCCGCTCGTCGTAGTAGTAGCTGTAGCGGCCGTGCTCGTCGGAGCTCACGTCCGGCTCGAACACGAACAGGCCTTCGAGGCCCAGCGGGGCTGTCTCCATGCGGGTCTTCTTTGACATCCGTCTTTGATCTAAATCAAAATATAATTTCATTTTTCGAACAGCACAACCCGAATGCCCCTAGGGGGCGAGAGATCACATGGCGCAGATCGTCCTGGGAATAGGCACTTCCCATACCCCCATGCTCAATGCCCCGGTCGGCGACTGGGCCCGTTTCATCGAGCGCGACCGCACGCGCGCCCACCTCACCAAGGAGGGCTGTCCCGTCACCTACGAGGAGCTGGAGCGCCTCGCGCCGCCCGGCGTGCAGGCGGAACTCACGCCCGAGGTCTTCGCCGACAAGCACCAGCGCGCGCTGGCCGAAGTCGAGCGGCTCGGCGCCGTGGTGCGCAACGCGCGCCTCGACACGCTGATCGTGGTCGGCGACGACCAGAAGGAGCTCTACGACGACGACAACATGCCGGCGATCCTGGTGTATCGCGGCCAGACGATCCGCAACGTGCCGCTGGCGAGCCACCCCGGTCCCGACTGGGCGCGGGCCGCCTCGGCTAAATATTTCGAGCGCGACGTGCCCCGGGATTACCCGGTGGACGCGAAGCTCGCCGAGCACCTGATCGCCGCGCTGATGGAGGACTTCGACCTCTCCTGCGCCAACACGCTGGCCGAGGGCTACGGCGAGGGCCACGCCTTCGGCTTCGTCCATAACCGGCTGCTGGCCGGCATGACGATTCCGGTGCTGCCGATCTTCCTCAACACGTACTTCCCTCCCAACCAGCCGACGCCGGGCCGCTGCTATCGCCTGGGGCAGGCGATCCGCGCGGCGGTGGAGAGCTTCCCGGGCGATGCGCGCGTCGGCGTGCTCGCCTCCGGTGGGCTGAGTCACTTCACGGTGGACCCGGAGCTCGATGGCCGGGTGGTGAAGGCGCTGCGCGAGAAGGACGCGCGGGCGCTCGCGGCGCTGCCGCGCGAGCAGCTGAATTCGGGCAGCTCCGAGATCCGCAACTGGATCTGCATGGCCGGCGCGGTGGAACACCTGGCATTGCGGCACATCGAGTACATCCCTGCGTACCGCACGCCGGCGGGCACGGGCACGGGGCTCTGCTTCGCCGACTGGAGCTGACATGGACGCCTGCACGATCGCTGCGCCCGTTGCCGCGTCGGCCGCCGCGGCGACCGGCCTGGTCCGGGCGCGGCTCATCGCCATCCGCTACGCCGCCGAAGGCATCCACCTGTACGAATTCGCGGCCGCCGACGGCCCGGCGCTGCCCCCCTTCAGTGCCGGTGCGCACGTCGACCTGCACCTGCCCAATGGCCTGGTGCGGCAGTACTCGCTGTGCAACCCGCAGCACGAGACGGCGCGCTACGTCGTGGGCATCAAGCGCGATCCGGCCAGCCGCGGCGGCTCCAGCTACGTGCACGACCAGCTGAAGGTGGGCACGCTGGTCTCGCTCGGCGCGCCGCGCAACCACTTCGCGCTGCACGAGCAGGCGCGCCACACCGTGCTGATCGCGGGCGGCATCGGGGTGACGCCGATCGCCTGCATGGCGCAGCGCCTGCGTGCGCTCGGTGCCTCGTTCGAGCTGCACTACAGCGTGCGCCGGCGCGAGGAAGCGGCCTTCCTCGACGTGCTGGCCGGGCCCGGGCTGCACCTGCACGTCGACGCGGAGCAGGGCGGTGCTCCGCTGCCGCTGCGCGAGCTCGTCGCACGCGCGCCGCAGGAGGCGCACCTCTATTGCTGCGGCCCCGCGCCCATGCTCGACGCCTTCGAGGCCGCCTGCGCCGGCCGCCCCGCCGGGCACGTGCACCTGGAGCGCTTCGCGGCGGCAACGCCGTCGGCGGCCGAAGGCGGCTTCACCGTGCAGCTCGCGCGCAGCGGCCGCAGCGTCTTCGTGCCCCAGGGAGCCACGATCCTCGACACGCTGCGCGGCCAGGGCGTGGCGGTGCAGGCCTCGTGCGAGCAGGGCATCTGCGGCAGCTGCGAAACCCGCGTGCTCGCCGGCACGCCGGACCACCGCGATTCGCTCCTGTCCGACGAGGAGAAGCGCGCCAACCAGGTGATGATGGTCTGCTGCTCCGGCAGCAAGGACCCGGTGCTGGTGCTGGACCTCTGACCATGACCCTCTTCGACGCGCCGCTAGACTTGCGGGGTTGGACGCATGACAGGAGAGGACACGTGGGGCGCCCCAGCCGCAAGGACAAGCCGGTGACGCCGGACTATTCCGAAGGCATCCAGATCAAGACGGAGGACGAGGATCCCCGCTTCAACAACGCCGTGGCGCGCGGGCTCGCGATCCTGCGGACCTTCCAGTTCGATCGCAAGCTGCTCGGGAACGTGGAGATCGCGGAGGCCACCGGCCTGCCCAAGCCCACGGTCTCGCGCCTGACCTTCACGCTCACGCAGCTCGGCTACCTGCGCTACCTGCCGGAATTCGGCAAGTACGAGCTGGCCGCCGGCGTGGTGAGCCTGGCCTATCCCTACCTGGTGAACATGCCGGTGCCCACGGTGGCGCGTCCCCTGATGGAGGAATTCGCCGAGAAGAGCCGCACCAACGTGGGCCTGGGCGTGCACGAAGGGCTCAGCGTGCTGTACCTGGAATACGCGCTCGGCGAGCCGAACCCGAACCGGCGCCAGCGCGTGGGTTTCCGCGTGCCGCTGATCCGCACGGCCATGGGCCGCGCCTGCATCGCCGCGATGCAGCCGCAGGAGCGCACGCAGCTGTTCGACGAGCTCAAGGACCACTACCGCAAGGAGTGGCCGCAGTTGCAGGGCGAGCTGGAGGACGCGATCGAGCAGGTGGAGCGGCGCGGCTTCTGCATCGCCGCCGGCACCTTCCAGAAGTCCACCAATTCGGTCGCAGCCCCTTTTGTCCACACCGACGGCCGCACCCTGCTGGCCTTCAATTCGCAAGGCAGTGCCGCCAGCCAGACCGACGCCGTGATGCAGAGGAACGGCAAGCGCCTGGTGGAACTGGCGGCCGAAGTGCGGCGGCGCCTGGCGGCCGAACCGCCCGCGCCCTCGCTGGGCCGGCGAGCGAAGGAAGCACCATGAACACTACAGCCGACCCGGGCTTCGTCACCGTCGCCGTGCGCGAGGGCACGCTGCGCGGCCGCCGCGCCGGAGAAGGTGCGGTCTTCCTGGGCATCCCCTATGCGGCGCCGCCGGTGGGCACACTGCGCTGGCGAGCGCCGCAGCCGGCGCGGCCCTGGGAGGGCGTGCGCGATGCGCTCGCCTTCGGCCCCGACTTCCCGCAGGCCGCCAACAACCGCCTGCGCGCGCCGCGCCAGGACGAGGACTGCCTGTACCTGAACGTGTGGACGCCGGCGCCGGATCCGCAGGCGAAGCTGCCCGTGCTGGTCTGGATCCACGGCGGCGGCTTCACGGGCGGCAGCGGCTCCGACCTGCGCAGCGACGGCGAGCTGCTCGCGGCCGAAGGCGCGGTGGTGGTGACGCTCAACTACCGCAGCGGGCTGTTCGGCTTCCTGGCCCATTCGGCACTGAGCCGCGAAGCGCGCGAGGGCGTGTCGGGCAACTATGGCCTGCTGGACCAGCTTGCCGCGCTCGCCTGGGTGCGCGCGAACATCGCGGCCTTCGGTGGCGACCCGGCGCGCGTGACCGCTTTCGGCGTGTCGGCGGGCTCCGCCTCGATCTCGCTGCTGCTGGCGGCGCCGCGGGCGCAAGGCGCCTTCGACCGCGCCATCCTGCACAGCCCCGGCGCCGGCCGGCCGCTGGCCACCCTGGAGGAGGCGGAACGCGCTGGTACGCGATTGGGCGCGGACCTGGAAGCCCTGCGCGCCTTGCCGGCCGGCGAGGTGCTGGCGCGGACCGCGCTGCTCAACCCCGCCGTGCGCGGCCTGACCACGCCGCGCGTGCTGCGGCCGATCCGCGACGGCTGGCTGCTGCCGCAGGACGAGAGGCCTGCCTTCCAGGCCGGCCGCATGCACCGCATGCCGCTGATCGTCGGCAGCAACGCCGACGAAGGCACGCTGCTCACGCGCAGCTGGCCCGTGGACACGCTGGCGGCCTACCGTGCGCAGGTGGAAGCGAATTTCGGTGCGGCGGCCGTCGAGGCGGCGGCGCTGTACCCGGCGCAGGCGGACGGCGACGCGCGCGCGGCCGTGGCTGCGATGTTCGCCGACACGCAGTTCAACTACGGCACGCGGCTGCTCGCGCAGTGCATGGCGGCGCGCGAGCCGCGCACCTTCAAGTACCTGTTCGAGCGCCGTCGCCCGCACCAGGCCGACGGCCCGCATCATGGCGAGGAGGTGGCGCATGCGTTCGGCAATGTCGATGCGGCGCCGCCGGGAGAGCAGGCGGACTTCGACGCGGTGGACGAGGCGCTGTCGCGGACGATGCGCAGGTACTGGGTCGGCTTCGCCGCCAGTGGCGACCCGAACGGCTCGGGGCTGCCGCGCTGGGATGCGTACCGCCCGGGCGACGACAACCATCTCGTGCTGGGCGACGCGGTGAAGCCCGGGGCAGGGTGGCGCCGGGCGCAGCTCGATTTCCTGGAACGCTATTACGCCCGCTAGGCTGGCGGTGAGCGCGCGCAATGCGCGCCGAACCCCAGCTTCGCTGCGCTCGCTGATCGCTGGGCTTCGCGCTGACGCGGCTCAGCACCAGCCTACACGGGGACTGCGTCACCGGCGCGGCACGCGCGTCGCCGCCTGCAGCTTCTCCCGGTAAGCCTGCTGCCAATCCACACCCGCCGGCGTGTGGAACGAGCCGCTGCGGGCGCCCCACATCACCTCGGGATCGGCGACGCCCGGCGGCAGCGTGCCTTCCTGGCGCAGCGCGAGCGCGGCCTTCAGCACGCGGCGGCGGGTGCGCGCCACCATCTGGTCGCTCGCGACCAGGTGCTCGAAGGAATGGTCGGTGATCGGCCCCATCGACTCGGTGATCGCCTGGTCCTGCAGGAAC
>NZ_DASSVG010000639.1:0-13923 GCF_035706265.1 Ramlibacter sp.
GCCGACAAGCCAGCCACATAGATCCGCCGCGCGTCGCCACCGCATCGATGCACGACGTCCATCGCCAGGGCCGCGATCATGGCAGGCTCGCCGCGGCCGCGATGCTGGTGCGAAGGCTCGAACCAGTTCCAGCAGCGCATCCTGTTGCCACGCGCCAATTGCTCGGGATAGACGACGATGCACCCGCGCTGCGCTGCCAGTTCGTTCATCGCCGTGCCGGCCGCGAAGTCAGCGGCATCCTGGGTGCACCCGTGAAGCATCACGATGACAGGCAACAGCCTGCCGTCAGTCCGCGGGGGCAGGTACAGCCGGTAAGTGTAGGTACGAGCGCCGGACAAGAAGCGATGTGCTTCGAACGATTCCGGGCTGGGAGGCGCTTGCCGTGGACGGCCGGTTTCGTCGCGCAGGAGTTGCACGGTCTCGCGGTGCCCGGCCGTTGGCTGAGCGAGAGCGGGCTCCAGCACGCGTTCCGTGCGAGCAGGCAGTTCCCGAAACGGCACGTCGGCAATATCGGATGCAGGCTCCGCGGGATGCACACCGGTGTTCGCAACGGGTGGCGTCCTGCCGGCGCGTGCAGGCATTGCTTCGGCGCCACCCACGGCGCGCTGGATCGCGCTCGTGGCTTCCATCAGCCTGCCCTGCCGGGTGAGTTCGGTAGCCTTCTTCAGTTCTTCGATCAATGTGTCCATCGGCTTCCTCGGCGTGTGCTGCACCGCATCAATCCGCATATCGCCGCATTACTGGCCGTTGCAAGCCCTCCCGAAGAAAAGATTTTTCGCCGGGCTGTTCCGGGCCCGCCGTTCATGAAGCAGCCGGGGCGCTACTTGCCTTCACGCGTGTTACGCGCACGCGCACCGAATGGGCCCGGCCATCGTCCACGAGCGACAGCGCGTCTCCAGGCCGCGGCTGGCCGTCGAGCTCGATCTCCAGGGGCGCGCTCGTCTCGCTGCCGGGCACGATCTCGATGCGGTAGGTGGTATCGCGGAAGCGATACTCCACCTCGAAGCATGGCCAGTGTTCCGGCACGCAGGGCGCAATCGCCAGCGACGCGCCCTCGTCGTCGATGCGCAGCCGCAGCCCCAGCAGCGATTCGACGACGAGGCGGTACATCCATCCGGCGGACCCGGTGTACCAGCTCCAGCCGCCGCGGCCGGTGTGCGGTGGCATGCTGTACACGTCGGCCGCCACCACGTACGGCTCGACCTGGTACACGGCCACTTCCCGTGCCGTGCGTCCATGATTGACGGGGTTGAGGAGGTTCATCAGCTGCCACGCGCGCGGAGCGTCACCGAGCGCCGCGAAGGCCATGGCCGCCCACACCCCGGCATGCGTGTACTGGCCACCGTTCTCGCGCACCCCCGGCAGGTAGCCGGCGATATAGCCCGGATCGGGCCCCTTGCGGTCGAAGGGCGGATCCAGCAGCTGCACCAACATCGCCTCGGGACGCACCAGCCGCGCCGCAAGCGACGCCATGGCTTCGCGGGTGCGTGCCGTGTCGGTCATGCCGTCCAGCACCGACCAGCTCTGCGCGATCGCGTCGATGCAGCATTCCGGGCTGTCGCGGGAGCCGAGCGCGGTGCCGTCGTCGAACCAGGCGCGGCGGTACCACTGGCCGTCCCAGGCGCTGGCTTCGAGCCGCTCGCGCAACGACTGCCGCTCGGTCTCGCAACGTTGCGCGAGGTCTTCGTCGCCGCGGCCGCGCGCAAGCGGCGCGAACTGGCGCAGCACCTCGCACAGGAAGAAGCCCAGCCAGACGCTTTCCCCCTTGCCACCGTGGCCGACGCGGTTCATGCCGTCGTTCCAGTCGCCGCTACCCATCAGCGGCAGCCCGTGGGCGCCGAAACGCAGGCCGTGCTGCAGGGCGAGCACCGCATGCGCATACACGCTGGCGCTTCGGCCCGAGCGAGCCGGCAGGTCGTACCACGACTCCTGGTCCGGCGGCAGCGCCGGGCCATCGAGGAAGGGGACGCTTTCGTCCAGCACGCCTGTGTCGTTCGTCGCCTCGACGTAGCGGCACAGCGCCAGCGGCAGCCACAGGTAGTCGTCGGAGATATGGGTGCGCACGCCATGCCCCCAGGGCGGGTGCCACCAGTGCTGCACGTCGCCCTCGGGGAACTGGCGACCCGCGCAGGCGATCAGGTGCTCGCGCAGGACCTGCGGGTGCGCATGCACCAGCGCCATCGCGTCCTGGAGCTGGTCGCGGAAACCGAAGGCGCCGCCGGACTGGTAGTGGCCGCTGCGCGCCATGATGCGGCAGCCCAAGGTCTGGTAGACGAGCCAGCCGTTGGCGAGCAGGTCGAGTGCCGGCTCCGGCGTGCGGACCTGCACCGCTCCGAGCAGGTGCTTCCAGTGGGCACGCACGTCGTCCCGCACCTGCTGCACCGCGACGGGACCGCGGAAACGCCACACCAGCTGCTGCACCTCGTCGAGACTGCGGCCCATGCCGAGCCGGAAGGTGATTTCGCGCGACTCGCCGGGCGCCAGCCGCACCGGCACCTGGATTGCGGCACAGGGGTCCAGCGCCACTCCGCTGCGGCCGGACAGGTGGGCTCGTCCCAGCGCTGCGGGCCGGCGCAGCGATCCGTTGCGCCCCACGAACTCGGCCCGGTCGCAGGTCATGGTGCCGGCCAGCCGGTCGGCCTCGTCTACATCCAGGAAGCCAATCCAGTCGCCGAACTGGTTGCTGTAGCGGTTGCGCGCCATGACGGCGCCACTATCCGTGGCCACCTCGGTGTGGATGTGGGGGGCCGTCCTGGCCCGCATGTCACCCAGCACCCATTCCACGTAGGCGGTCGCGGAGAGCTTGCAGGTCCGGGCGCTGTCGTTGCGCAGCACCAGCCGCGAGAACTTCACGGCTGCGTCCGTCGCCACGAAGACCGTGAGTTCGCTGTGGATGCCATTGGCGTGGTGCTCGAACACGCTGTAGCCGAAGCCGTGCCGCGTCACGTACGGCGCGCCGTCGTCGTCCGCCAGCGGCAGGGAGGTGGGGTGCCACACCTGCCCGGTCTCCTCGTCGCGCAGGTACAGCACCTCGCCGCAGTCGTCCGTGACGGCATCGTTGTGCCAGGGCGTCAGGCGCAGTTCGTGCGCGTTCTCGCACCAGGTGTAGCTGCTGCCGCCGTCGGAGACGACGGTGCCGAAGCGCGGATTGGCGATCACGTTGACCCACGGGGCTGGAGGCCGCCCGCCCACCGGCGCAGCGATCACATACTCGCCGCCGTCCGGCGCGAAGCCGCCGATGCCGTTGTCGAACAGCAGGTCAGAGCGTCGCGGCGCGGGATCCGACGGAACGGCGACCCGCGGCCGCGTCGCCTCCAACGGCGCCACCCGACGCGGCGGCACGCGCTTGCGCCCGACCTGCTCGGCGAGCGAGCCGAGGCGGTCGCTGAGGACGACCCGCGCTACCGACTGCAGCAGGACGCGGTCTTCCATGGCGATGTGTTCCGCCTGGCGCACGAAGATGCCGCCCGGCCGGTCGACCTCGTGCGATTCGATGCTGCCCGCGACGAGGCCCAGGATCTGTTCCTGCAGGCGCTGCCGGTACACGTCGCGCTCCTCGTTCCAGATCACCAGGTCCACCCGCAGGCCCTTCAGGCGCCACCACGCGTGCGCCTGCACGAGCTGGTGCACCAGGGCGATGTTGGCCGCGTCCCCGACCTGCAGCAGCACGATCGGCAGGTCGCCGGAGATGCCATAGCCCCACAGGCCCGACTGCGGCCGCCGGTTGCGCAGCAGGACCCCCGGGGGCGCCCGCAGTGTCGCATCGGGATGCACCACGCTGTTGGCCAGCACTGCGTACAGCTGCGCCTCCGCCTCGCTCACATTGAGCTGCCGCAGGCGCACCTGGCTGTGGGTCCATGCCAGCTCGAACACGCGGTCGGCGAGCCTGCGGTCGGCATACTTGTGGACCAGCGCGAGGCAGGCCTCGCGGCTGTCCGCGGCGCCCCAGACGAGGTCGACCACCACGGTCTGCTCGGGTTCCAGCGTGACCACGCGGCGGGTGGCCAGGATCGGGTCGAGCACCGCACCGCTGGTGCCGGAGAGCGGCTGCGGCGCGCGCAGCGCCGCCGGCGCCTCCAGGCTGCGGCCACGGCCGATGAAGCGCGCCCGGTCGCTTTCGTGTGAGGCTGGGGCGGAGGGCGTGCCGTGCACCGCGACCAGGTGGAACATGGACGGCGACGCTTCTTCGGCGGAGCGGGGCCGGCGCGTGCACAGCAGCGCCGGAGGATCCGCCACGATCTCCGTCTGCAGGAACAGCTTGCTGAAGGCTGGATGCTGGGCATCTGCCGCGGCGGTGGCGAGCACCGGTTCCGTGTAGCTCGTCACCTCGATGGTGCGCGGGGCGCGGCCCAGGTTGATCAGGCGCAGGCGGCGCAGCTCGATGTCGTCCTCGGGCGAGACCACGACCTCCGTGTAGGCCTCGATGCTGTCGTCGCGGCGCCGGAACTCCGCGCGTCCCTCGGTGAGGATGGCCTCGACCTCGCCGGGCCCAGCGCGCGTCGGTTGGTGGGTGGCGGACCAGAAGGTGCCGGTGTCCAGGTCGCGCAGGTAGCAGAAGCTGCCGCAGGCGTCGGCGGTACCGTCTTCCTGCCAACGCGTGAGCGCGAGGTCCTTCCAGCGGCTGTAGCCGCCGCCCGCGTGGGTGAGCATCACGTGGTAGCGGCCGTTCGACAGCAGCTGCACCTCGGGCAGCGGCGTGTCGGGCGCGGTGACGATCCGCAGCGGCGGGGCGGCTTCAGGGACGTCGGTGCGGTTCTCCGCCGCTTCCGGCGTTTCGCGGTGCAGCGCGACGCCGCGGGGGATGCGTTCCTGCAGCAGCAGCAGCGTGGCCCGCAGCCGCGGCTCCGACGCGAAGCGCCGCTGCATCGGGGCGTCGAGCAGCACGTGGGCGAGGGCGAGCAGGCTCATGCCCTGGTGGTGGGCCATGTAGGAGCGCACGATCGCACGGGTCTCGCCGGGCCGCAGGCGCGTGGCGGTGTAGTCCACCGCTTCGTGGAAGCCGAAGCGCCCGGCGGCGCCCTCGCGGCCGAGCCGTCGCAGGTTCTGCAGCGCGGTCGCGGGATCGACCATCAGTGCCATCACCGTCGCGTACGGCGCCACGACCAGGTCCTCGCCGAGCCCGCGCTGCAGCCCCAGCCCCGGCACACCGAAGGCGCGGTACTGGTAGTTGAGGTGGGCGTCGGTGACGTTGTAGCCGGACTCCGACATGCCCCAGGGCACGCCGCGCTGGCGGCCGTACTGCACCTGGCGCTGCACGGCCCCATGCATCGCCCGCGCCAGCAGTGTGTTGCCGTAGGTCGGCATGACCAGCATCGGCATCAGGTACTCGAACATCGAGCCGCTCCAGGACAGCAGCACGGCTCGCCCGCCCAGGGCGGCGGACTGGCGGCCGAGCGCGAACCAGGCCTGTTGCGGCAGTTGCGACTGGGCGATCGCCACGAACACGGCCAACCGCGCCTCCGAGGCCAGCAGGTCGTAGTAGCCGGTGTCGTGGCGGCGGTCGTCCACGTTGTAGCCGATCGTCAGCAGGTGGCAGCTGGGGTCGTAGAGGAAAGTGGGGTCCGCCGCCGCCAGCGCGCCCGCACGCGCCGCCAGCGCCTGCAATGCGGCGCGGCGCGCGGCGAGCGCCGCCGGGTCCCACCCCGCTCCTGCGACGCGGGGCGTGGCGGGTTCCAGCCGCAGCAGCGCCTCGCGCGCCGCGGCGCACTGCTCGACCAGCGCGCGCAGCCAGCGGATAGGTTCCGGGCGTTCGTCGCCGGAGGCGGCCAGCAGGTCGAGGGCGCAGTCGTGCAGGGCGTCGAAGGCCCGCGGCGCGGGCGCCCCCCGCGGGTCCTCGCACTCTCCCAGCAGGGCTGCGAAACGCAGCGCCGTGGCGCCGGAAAGGTGGCCGCCGGCGGCGTCGCGGGCGACCGCCAGCGTATCGCGCAGGCCATCGAACAGCGGCTGCCACCGGGGCGCGTCATCGGCCAGCAGCAGCAGGCCCGCGCGCAAGGTGAGCAGGTGGCCCGCGAGGTTGCCGCTGTCCACGCTGGACACGTAGGCCGGGCGCAGCGGCTGCAGCGTACGGGTGTCATACCAGTTGAGGAAGTGCCCCTGGAAGCGCTGGAGCCGGTCCATGGTGTCGAAGGTGGCGGTGGTCCGCTCGACCAGTTGGTCCTCGGTGAGGTAGCCGAAGTCCCGGGCCGCCAGGTTGGCGAGCAGCGACAGCCCGATGTTGGTGGGCGAGGTGCGGTGCGCGAGGCGCTGCTCCGGCACCTCCTGCATGTTGTCGGGCGGCAGGAAGTGGTCTTCGGCGGTGACGAAGGTTTCGAAAAAGGCCCAGGTGCGGCGCGCCAGCTGGCGCAGTTCGGCGGATTCGGCGGCGTCGAGGACCGCGCGCGCGGTGGCCAGCGGCTGGCTGATCCACCAGGCAATGGCCGGCGCAGCCAGCCACAGCACCAGCACTGCGCCGGCGGCGGGCAGCGCATCGGCGCGCCAGGCCGCCAGGGCAGCGGCAAGGGCGAGCGCGCCAGCGGGTGCGATCCACATGCGCTGCACGGTCGCGAGCAGGTCGCTGCGACCCGCGCCGGCGCGCTCGCCTTCGCTCTCGCTCGAGGGTTGCCACTCGAGCAGGCGGCGGCGCGACAGCCGCATCCGCCAGATCGTCCGCAGCACCGCGTCGAGGCTCACCCACGCTTCGTAGGGCAGGCAGGCCAGCGCGAAAAGCGCCTGGCCGGCGGCGCGCTGCGCCGCGAGGACAAGCGCTGCCGCGTGTTGCCGCCACGGCAGGTCCGCGGGCTTGCGCACCAGGTCGCCCGCGAGGGCCAGCAGGCCGGGCAGGAACAGCACCGCCACCCCGGCCAGCGTCCACAGCCACGCGGGTTGCAGCACGGTCCATGCGAGCACGAACAGGGCGGTGAGCGCGCCGGGTGCCAGGCTGCGCCGCAGGTTGTCCAGGATCTTCCAGCGTGACAGGGCGGACAGCGGATTGCGCACGGCCACCAGGCGCGTGGACGCCGCGGCGCCCCGGTCCGCGACGGGCACGCGCAGCCGCGGCAGCAGCCAGCCGGCGATCTGCCAGTCGCCGCGCATCCAGCGATGGCGCCGCCGCACGTCGGCGTCGTAGCGGGAGGGCGAGTCTTCCACCAGCTCGACGTCGCTCAGGAGGCCGCTGCGCGCGTAGCAGCCTTCCAGCAGGTCGTGGCTGAGGATCAGGTTCTCGGGCATGCGGCCGGCCAGCACCCGTTCGAAGGCCTCCACGTCGTAGATGCCCTTGCCGATGAACGAGCCCTCGCCGAACACGTCCTGGTAGACATCGCTCACCGCGCGCGTGTACGGGTCGACGCCCGCGTCGCCGCCGAACAGGCGGCCGTACCGGGACCGGTTGGCCGCGACGAGGCTGACGCCCACGCGCGGCTGCAGGATGCCGTGACCCTCGACCACGCGGGGCGCGTCCGCAGTGCCGCCGAACCGCGGGCGGTTCAGCGGATGCGCCATCGTGGCCACGAACCTCCAGCCGGCGTCGCGCGGCAACTGCGTATCCGTGTCCAGCGTGATGACGTAGCGCGTGCCCGACAGAAGCCACAGGTCGCCGACCACGGTGGCAAAGCGCCCCGTGTCGCCCTCGAGCAGCAGGGCATTGACGTCGGCAAGCTTGCCGCGCTTGCGCTCGTAGCCCATCCAGGCGCCCTCGCGCGGGTTCCACTGCCGCGCCCGGTGGAACAGGAAGAAGCGGCTGCCGCAAGCCGGTCCTGGCGGGTCGGGGTAGCGTGCGTTCAGCGCCTCGATCCCGGCGCGCACGGCGCCCAGCAGGGCCTCGTCGCCCGGTGCGTGTTCGGAGCGCGCATCCTGGAAATCAGTCAACAAGGCGAATCGCAACTGCGGATCGCGATTGGCGAGGAAGCGGACCTCCAGCGCCTCGACCAGGGCAGCGATGCCCGCCTCGTTGGCCAGCATCGTGGGCACCACCACCAGGGTGCGTGACGAGGGCGGGATGCCATGGGAGAAATCCATGCGCGGCAGGGCCTCCGGGCCCGCCAGCAGCCCCATCAGCCAGTTCACGAGGGCGACGGCCAGTTGGCTGGCGGCGAGCACCAGCACCATCGCCAGCCCCGCCGCAAGCAGCCAGCCGCCAGTCCGCGCCCCCATCCAGGAGAGTGAAGCACCTCCGGCCCACCACAGCAGCAGCGCGGGCAGCACGAGGCTGGCAGACACGATGCCGCCCGCATACCAGGCCAATGGATGCCGGGCAAGCCCGCGGCGCAGGCAGGTCGCCGCATCCGGTCGCATCCCGACGCGCGACTCGAGGTCCGTGAGGCCGGGGCCGACCAGGTAGTAGCCGACATGGGCCTGCCGCCGGTCTTCGGGGGCATCTTGCCGATCTGCCGCCGCGGCGAGATCAACCGCAGTCTCGGCCACCGCGTCCTCGTTGGCATCGCTACGGCGTGCGATGCGCTCGATGGCGTGGCGGTAGGCGTCGCGAGTGGAGAAGTCCATCCGGGCATACACCCCGCCGGGATCGCCGCGCAGCGTTCGCTCCACCGTGGAGAGGGTCTCGACGAACTCGCGCCAGTCGGTGACGGCGAGCAGGCGCAGGCTGCCGATGCTGTTGCTCACCGACACCTGTTCGGCGGCCTGCTGCTGTCCCTCCAGCTGCACGAGCTGCTCGGGGGCCCGGTGGTCTTCGGCAAGCCGCTGCTCGAGCCAGGTCAGCGGCAGCGCCAGGGCCGCGCTGTGGCCGTGCAGCCTGCGCACCAGTTCGGCCACGAACGGCGGGGAGATCGGCGGCTCCGAGCGCGCCATGTCGGCCACCACCAGGATCAGTCCCTTGGGGTCGCGCTCGGCCACGTCGAACATCCGGTCCGACCATTCGGCCGCCAGGTTGCGCTCGCCGCGGCTGGCGGCCACCTGCACCGCGACGCGGCGCAGGTTCTCGATCAGCGCCAGCCGCAGCATGATCGGAAAAGCCCAGAGCTCGCCGAGCAGCAGCGGATGCACCGCCTGGTAGGCCGCGATGAAGCCGGTCAGCGAGGCGAGCTCGAGCCTCCCGTCGCCGTGCGCCACGGACTGCACCGCGAGGTCATAGATGCGCGGCAGTCCCGCGCCAGGGCCGGAGCTCAGGCGCGGGAGATCGCGGCTGTAGCCCTTGGGCAGCAGTCGCGCAGCGCCGCGCGTTTCTTCCTGCAGCAGGTAGTGGTTGTCCACCAGCCACTCACCGGCGGGTGTGCGCCTGCGTCCGGGTTCCTCCCCTTCAGCGAGCTGGCGGACGACGGCCGCCAGGGTGCTGCGGTTGTCGGCCAGGCGCGGCAGGAGCCGGTCGGGAGCGTGCGTCAGTTCCCACTGGTGCGCGACGGCCAGCACCCGGCCGTGCTGCTCCATCTGGTCGGCGCTGAGCAACTCCGCGCGCAGGGGCGCGTCGCCGTACGCCGCATCCACGGTGGCCCACGGCGGAGCGCTGCCGGCACGCGCGCGGTGCGGGCGCAGCCTCGAACGGGTCCAGGCCTTCACTCGGCCCCGATCCGGGGGGCCGGAACGCGCGCTACTTCTTCGGCCAGCGGGGGAGCCCGGGTTTCTGCGCCGGGCTCAGGGTGGCGCCTGCCACCGGGATCGCGGCCGGCACGGGTGCCTTCTTCGGCTTCTTGGCTTCCTTGTTGCCGCGTTGTTGTCCCTTGGGCATGGCTTTCTCCTCGGTTGTCCATCAGGAAGCACTGTGGAGCGTCACGCGGCCGGGCGTCTGTGCGCCAGCGTACAAAGCCCGCTGCGCGACCCGGCAGCCGCGCAGGAGAATGTGCGCTGGCGCACAGACGGGGCGCAGCCCCGGGCGCACGCTGCAGTCATGAATGCGCTCCACCCCCGGGACGTCAGCGAGGCCGGCTTCTACTGGTACCTCGACACGCTCGGATCGACGCCCCAGGTCGTGGAGGTCGTCGGTGACGACGTGCGCATGGTGCGCTTCGCCGGTCGGACGGACGAGGACCCAGTCGCGGACCTGGCAGGAAGCCTGGTCGGCCCGCTGCGGCCTCCCGGCGCGCAGCTGGCGCTCAGCGAAACCGAACAGAAGGCGGTCCAGGCAGCGCTGAACCAGCGCAGTAGCCGAGTGCCGGTCGTCGTCAAGGACCCGGGCGAGGGGCATCCGAGCTGACGGCCTGCAGAGAACGTGTCCTCGGCGGGTGGAGCGAGGAACGTGCCGTCCCCATGAGTTACTTGCCTTCAGGAGGTTCGATGGACATCAGAGAGATGCATGCAGCCAGGGCCCATCTGAACGCAGCACTTCAGGAGGAAGGTCAAGCCTTGGCAATCGCATGCCTTGCCGCGAACGCCGGCGGCGCGGCCAGTGACCGGGCGGTGCAGGCGTTGCGTTCGGCTCAGGCGGCCCATGCAAGATCCAATGCGGCGGCAGGCGAACTGCGCGCAGTTTGCGCCGACCTCAACCGGGCGGACGCGGCCGGGGAACTCTCGGCCGGTCTGAATCACGCGCTCGCCACGTAACGGCCGTCTGGCCGCCAGGCAGGCGAGGGCCCCCCGGGCTACCTGGTCATCCGCGAGGCTGCTGCAGCCCGGCGGGCCGCCACGGCAGCGCGCAATTCCAGCGCCGCATGCGCTCTTGCGCTCGTGGCGAGTTGCTGCAGCGACGCAGGCACCGGAGTTCGGGAACACAGGTAAGCGTGCCAGGCCGCATAAAGCCGTCGCTCCGCTTCACGCGCAACATCTTCCGCTTCCTTCCATGTCTCAAACGACCTGGAGTCAGGGAGCACCAGCTTCGAGAAGCCTGCCGCGTCCGATTCAGGCCGGATCATGGCGCGGCAGGCTCACGGAAAATGTCGTTCCGTCCGCTCGCGTGGAGTCTATCGTCAACTTGCCGCCGTGCGACAGCACGATCTCGCGGCAGATGTACAGCCCGAGGCCGAGGCCTGCGGCGTCGCGGCGCCTGTCGCGCGTGCGGTACTGCGCTCCGCGTTTGAGCGGCTGGAAGATCAGTTCCCGCTCTTCCTCGGGAATCGGCTCGCCGTAGTTGTGCACCGAGACGCAGACGTCGCCCGGGGTGGACCACATCCGCACCGTGACTTCGGTCCACAGCGATCCATGGAGCAGCGCGTTGCCGAGCAGGTTGGACAGCAGCTGGCCCATGCGACCTTCGTCCCAGCACCCCTGGAAGTCGCCCGAAGCGTCCATCCGCACCATCCTGGCGGGATGGCGGACCTGTGTCTCTTCCACCACCCTGGCAAGCTGTTGTGCAAGGTCGCCCGGCTTGCGGACAATGGGCATCACTCCGTCGGCCTGCGCGCGCGTGAAGTCCACCACCTGTTCGATGATCGCCTTGATGCGCGTGGCCGCGTTGCTGATGGGCGCCGCTGACGCCTCGGACAGCTTGCCTGAGCGCACCAGCCCCGCAACGCTCATCAGGATCGTGCCAAGCGGATTGCGTATGTCGTGGCCGAGAATGCCGATGAACAGTTCCGCCGATGAGCCGGTCTGCTTCGTGTACCGTGCAATGGACTCGGCGATCGCCTGGTCGATGGCTTCGTTGAAGCGAGTCAGGTCCGTCAGGTCCTCCGGCCGGGTGCCGCCGCCGTGCTTGGCCCACAGCTTCAGGACACTGGCGCGCAGCGCCCGGTACTCGGTCATCATCGCGTCGACCGCGAAGCCTGCAACCATGCGGAAATCCGCATGGATCTCCGCCGCGGTGGGCAGCACTCCGCGCGGCCCGAGCCCCTTGGCCTTCGCATCCTGCTGCTCGGGGGACTGGGGCTGTCTCAGGTCGGCGGCGATCGTCCTGAGGATCTCGGAAGCGTGATCGCGCAGGGCAGCCGCGTCGAGCGTCTGGCCCCCGTGGCTGACCGTCGCGGCGAATTCGTCCCAGGCCTCCAGGACTTCTTCGGCGTGAGCGTCGATGAAGTCGGAGAGGCGCGGTCGCAACTGGGGAGCGTTCGCGGGCTGCTCCACCAGGTGGTCAACGTTCAGGGAGGAGAGTTGCATGGGCACCTTCGAATCTGAGGTGCGCTTGCAGACTGATCGGGCAAACCCATCGGCTGGGGCACAACGGAAGCCGAATCAGTGGAGAAGTCGAGTGTAGACCTTTCGCCGCGGCGACGCCAATGGTCTTTGCCCGATGGAGAATCTGCGAGGCTGGCTGGATCGGGGGGTGTGTATCGAGGCCTGGCCTGACGTACCGCTCACAGCGTCAATGTCGTGAGCACGTCCGCATACCACGCGCAGTTGAGGCCGAGCGACTCGTCCAGGTCCTGCTCACGGTTGCCCATGTCCAGGCGAGCCGAATGGATTCCAAGAAGTTTCCACGGGAAGCCCGTGTCGATCCGGGCATCGTGGAGAACGACCGGTGCGCCGCTGCCGCCGCGGTGCATGCGCGCATCCGTGAGGAAATAGCCCTGGCCCTGGAAACGCACGCCGAACGCGGACGCAATAGCCGCCTGCCGCGCCACGGGCAGGTTGTGCAAGGTGTCGAAGAAACCGAGCGGAAAGCCGACCACGAGCACGGGAGCGCCGATCCGGATCTCCTCGAGCGGCTCCTGCAGGTGAGCGGCCGTGAATGCCCGCACGACGGCCCCCTCGGGCACCATCCGGCGATCCACTTCAATGGCTGCGACGTCGATCTCCCCGCCCGAGTCCGTCGCCTGGCGCCACGCGCTCCTGCCATCCATGTACAGGGGGACTGAAAGGACGGCGCCGCGCGTCAGGTCGGTCGCATCGGTGTGGAAGCGGATTTCCACGCGGTCGGGATGATGTCCGGTGGGGCGATCCAGCAGCACGTGCCGCGCAGTCACGAGGAACAGGCGATCGTCGCGCTCGAAGAAGAAGCCGCTGGCGGCGGTGAGCGCGCCTTGCGCGAAGAACGTCGATATCCTGACCACCGCGAAGAACAGCGGTTCGATCACGACCCGGGCTTCTCCCCGGACTCGCTCATGGGACCCTCGTGCGGCTTCGGCTTGCCGTCCGAGTTCTCGAACGTGCCTGCCCCCCGTGAGCCGCTGCGGTGGCCGCCGCCGCTGGTTTGTTGTTGGCTCGACTCCGCTGGACGGGCTTCGTCGGCGCTGACCTCGTGGGTGTTCCGGTCTCCCTTGACGGGCAAGTCTGGTTGCGCTTTCTGGTTCATGGGATCTCCGGCAGGATCGTTCCCTTATCGGCCGAGGCTTCGCCCCCGCTTGTAGGACTTCGACGCTTCCCGTGGCAGAGCGCGCGACCGTTACGACGCTTCCGCCTTCCCGGACGAGCACGGTGCGTACTTCAAGTCGACAGGGGAACCGGCAACGGCCGGAGCGACTGACGGGCCAGCCTTCCGGGATGGCGGTACTTGTGACGGTACCGAGCTGTCCTTCAAGTCCGGGATCCGGCACTGGCGCGCCTTCGCGGCCGATTTTCGACACCCTCCGGGGGCCATTTGGCGCGTGTCCGTCCCGGAGAGATGGGTGCCGGGCCGTACCTAAGACATGGGTGACGCCGATGCCGATTCCGGCAGCAGCACGGTGGGCTCCACTGTGCACTCCGCGTTGAGCGAGTTCGTGACCAGGCAACCGCGCTTCGCCTTTTCCAGCACCGTCCGGGCCAGCGTGTCCGATGCGCCAGCCGTGATTTCGAGCCGTGGCTTGAGCGTGAAGCGGACGAAGCGCGTCACGCCCTCGACGCGATCGAGCACGCCTTCGACCTCGACGGCCAGGTTGCGCCACTCGAGCCGGGAGGCGCGGGCGACGGCGCGGAAGGTCAGGATGTAGCAGTCGGCAATCGCGCCGACCAGCAGCGTCTCCGGCGACCAGTAGCCGGGAGGGCCGCCGAATTCAGGCGGAGCGGAGGTCTCGAGCGTGGGTGCCGATTCGGTGCCGAGTTGAACCAGTCCGTCCTGCGTCGCGCTCGCTACAGTGCGGTAGTGGTGAGGGAAGGGATGCATCGTGTGCGAAAGATGAGGTGGGCAAGGGGGTTGTTCAATTGACG
>NZ_DASSVG010000640.1:0-3937 GCF_035706265.1 Ramlibacter sp.
CTTCCAGCGCGGCGGCCAGCACCGCATGACGATCCCGCGCGGGCGCGTCGCCTACGAGCCGAACACGCTCGGCAACGGCTCGGAGTTCCGCGTCGACGGCGGCGAGCAGGGCTTCCAGAGCCTGGCCGAGCCGCTCGAGTCGCCCAAGGTCCGCCGCCGCAGCCCCGCCTTCGACGACCACTTCGGGCAGGCCACGCTGTTCTGGAACAGCCAGAGCGCGGCCGAGAAGGAGCACATCATCGCGGCCTTCCAGTTCGAGCTGTCGCGGGTGGAGACGCCGGCGATCCGCCAGCGGGTGGTGGACAACCTGGCGCACGTCGATGCGCGGCTGGCGCGCAAGGTGGCCGAGCCGCTGGGCATCGGGCCGCCCGATGCGCGGGCCGCCGCGGGCCGCGCGGGGTTTCGCGAGCCGCGCGGCAAGCTGCCGGTGGAACTGGCGCCGTCGCTCAGCATGGAGACGGCAGGCGGCAGCATCGCCACGCGCAAGGTGGCGGTGGTGATGGCGCCGGGGGTCGAACTGGGCGCCTTCAAGGTGATCCAGCAGGCGCTGCTCGACGCCGGCGCCAGTACCAGGGTCGTGGCCGCGCACCTGGGCTTCGTCGCCTCGTCGTCGGGGCAGCAGGTGCCGATCGACCACACCTTCCTCACCATGCCTTCGGTGATGTTCGACGCGGTGCTCGTCCCCGGCGGCGCAACGGCCGCGGAAGCGCTGCTGAAGGACGGCGACGCCGTGCACTTCGTGCTGGAGGCGTACAAGCACTGCAAGCCGATCTGCCTGATCGGCGAATCGGTGGAGATCCTGCGCCGGGTGGGCGTGGCGCTGGCCGAAGCGCCCGTGCCTGCGGGCGTGGTGGTCGGCACCAACGAGCCCACGGCCCGGGTGCAGCTGGGCCAGGACTTCATCGCCGCGATCGGCAAGCACCGCCACTGGGCCCGCGCCCTGGTCGAGCAGGTCCCCGCCTGAACGCGGGCGGCGGCCCCCCGCGCGCGTAGGACAAACCCTACGGCGCGATGTCAGGTGCACTGACTGTGCCCGGCCCGCGCCGACGGCCCAATACGCCCAAGGCCGGCGCGCTGCCGGCATTTTCTTGACAGGGAGAGTGCATGCCGTCCAGCAACCACGTCGTTGGCCGACCGTATTGGAGTTCCGGCCGCGGCTTCACCTCGTCCGACCCCGAACGCCAGCGTGAAGTCGTCGGCTATGTGCGCAAACCGGGCCGCGACGACGCCGCGCCCGCCCGCGCATCCGCCGCCAAATCCGACCCGCTGGCCTGGACGCGCCTGCAGCCGGACGTGGATTCCTCCGGCTACGAAGGCAGCAGCAGCCGCCGCTGGCGCTGAAAGCGCCTTCCGCCGCCACGAGCCAGGGCCGGGTCCCTGGCTTCGTCTTTTCCGGGGCCCGTTATCCTCGGGCCATGTCCTCCGCCTTCGCCGCGCCCGTGCGCGCCGCCATCCTCGACCTCGACGGCACGCTGGTCGATACGCTCGGCGACTTCCACGCCGCCCTCGAGGAGATGCTGGCCGGGCTGGGCCTGCCCTCCATTGCGGCGGCCACCATCTCCGGCTTCATCGGCAGGGGCACCGAGCACCTGCTGCGCCAGACGCTGGCGCACGTCGGCGCGCCGGCGCAGCTCTATCCGCAGGCCTGGGAGCGCTACTTCGCGGCCTACCGGCGCATCAACGGCCGCTTCTCGCGCGTCTTTCCGGGCGTGGAGGAGGGCATCGCCACGCTGCGCGCGGCCGGCCTGCGCCTGGCCTGCCTGACCAACAAGCCGGGCGAGTTCGCGCGCGGGCTGCTCGAAGCGAAGGGCCTGGCACCGGCGTTCGACGCGGTATTCGGCGGCGACGCCTTCGAGCGCAAGAAGCCGGACCCGCTGCCGCTGCTGAAAACCTGCGCCGCGCTCGGCACCGCCCCCGCCGCCACGCTGATGATCGGCGACTCGGGCAACGACGCGGCGGCCGCCCGCGCGGCGGGCTGCCCCGTGCTGCTGGTCACCTACGGCTACAACCACGGCGAGCCGGTGCGCCAGGTGGATGCCGACGGCTGGCTCGATTCGCTGGCCGGCGTGGGCGAAGTGCTGGCCGCCGCACGCCGGGCTTGACGGGCCTGCACGGGCGTTTGCTACACTGCCTCCGCATGTTCATCCACCGCACTGTCATCACAGGTTGCAGCGACCGGGGAGCCTGGCCCTGGCGCAAGCCTGTCCAAGTGCGCAGCTGATCGGCGCGGGGCAGCCCGTGCCCCCGCGCCTTCCCACCGGAAGGCATCGTCCGGATCCCGCGGCCGCCAGTGGAACGGCCGCCGAGCTTGTGGAGGCTCACCCTTGATCACCGAACTCGAATTCAAGAGCCTTGCGCTGCAAGGCTACAACCGCATTCCGCTCATCGCGGAAGCCTTCGCCGACCTCGAGACCCCGCTGTCGCTGTACCTGAAGCTGGCGCATGCCCGGGGCGGCGGCAGGCTCAGTTTCCTGCTGGAGTCCGTCGTCGGCGGCGAGCGCTTCGGCCGCTACAGCTTCATCGGCCTGCCGGCGCGCACGCTGCTGCGCGCGAGCGGCTTCGGCGCCGACGCCAGGACCGAGGTCGTCACCGACGGCCAGGTGGTGGAAACGGCCGGCGGCAACCCGCTGGACTTCATCGACGCCTACCAGAAGCGCTTCAAGGTGGCGCTGCGCCCGGGGCTGCCGCGCTTCTGCGGCGGCCTGGCCGGCTACTTCGGCTACGACACGGTGCGCTACATCGAGAAGAAGCTGGAACGCAGCTGTCCGGTGGACACCATGCACTGCCCGGACATCCTGCTGCTGCAATGCGAGGAGCTGGCCGTCATCGACAACCTCTCGGGCAAGCTGTACCTGATCGTCTACGTGGATCCGGGGCGGCCCGAGGCCTTCGCCAACGGCAAGCGGCGCCTGCGCGAACTGAAGGAGCTGCTGAAGTACTCGGTCAGCGCCCCGGTGGTGAAGCAGACCGAGAGCTTCCCGGCGGAGCGCGAATTCGCCAAGGCCGATTACCTGAAGGCGGTGGAGCGCGCCAAGGAGCTGATCGCCGCCGGTGACTTCATGCAGGTGCAGGTGGGGCAGCGGATCAAGAAGCGCTACACCGAGTCGCCGCTGTCGCTGTATCGGGCGCTGCGCTCGCTCAACCCGAGCCCGTACATGTACTACTACAACTTCACGGGCGCGGACGGCCAGGGCGGCGACTTCCACGTGGTGGGCGCCTCGCCGGAGATCCTGGTGCGGCACGAGCACACGGACGAAGGCGAGAAGATCACGATCCGCCCGCTGGCGGGCACCCGCCCGCGCGGCGCCACGCCGCAGGTGGACAAGGCGGTGGAGCAGGAACTGCTGGCCGACGCCAAGGAGCGCGCCGAGCACGTGATGCTGATCGACCTGGCACGCAACGACATCGGCCGCATCGCGAAGACCGGCTCGGTGAAGGTGACGGAGGCCTTCGTGGTGGAGCGCTACAGCCACGTGATGCACATCGTGAGCAACGTGGAAGGCATCCTGAACGAGGGCATGACCAACATGGACGTGCTGAAGGCCACCTTCCCGGCCGGCACGCTCTCCGGTGCGCCCAAGGTGCACGCCATGGAGCTGATCGACCAGCTCGAGCCGAACAAGCGCGGCCTCTACGGCGGCGCCTGCGGCTATCTCAGTTACGCCGGCGACATGGACGTGGCGATCGCCATCCGCACCGGCATCATCAAGGACCAGACGCTCTACGTGCAGGCGGCCGCGGGCGTGGTGGCGGATTCGGTCCCCGAGCTGGAGTGGAAGGAAACGGAGGCCAAGGCCCGAGCCTTGCTGCGGGCCTCCGAACTGGTGGAGGAGGGGCTGGAATGAACAGCCAACTCCAACAGCCTCAACAACCGGACGCAAAGGACGCGAAGGTTACGCAAAGGACGCAAAGGGAACAGCCCTTGGTGGAAGGGGAT
>NZ_DASSVG010000641.1:0-4420 GCF_035706265.1 Ramlibacter sp.
GCGCCTTGAGGAAGAACAGCGGGCTGATCCCCAGCGACAGGTCGGCCGCGATCATGCCGCCGATCAGGCCCGCCACCGTCGTCCAGGCGCTGATCAGCGGCATGGCGATCGACAGCGCCATCGCGCGCGGCATCACCAGCCGGTAGGTGTGCGAGATGCCCATCACGCGCATGGCGTCGAGTTCGTCGGTCACGCGCATCACGCCGATCTGCGCCGTGATGGCGGAGCCGGAGCGCCCCGCGATCAGGATCGCGCCCAGCATGGGCCCCAGCTCGCGCACCAGCGCGATGCCCAGGATGTCGACGATGTAGGCGTCGGCGCCGAACTGCCGCAGCTGCTGCGCCGTGAGGTAGGCCAGCACCACGCCGATCAGCCCGCCGACCAGCGCCGTGATCGGCAACGCGGTTGCGCCGATGCGGTACAGGTGGCCGGAGAAATCGCGCCACGGCGCCTGGTGGGGCGCCCGCAACAGCTCGCGCAGGTCGATGGTGAGCTGGCCGATCAGCAGCACGAATCCCTTCATGTGGTCCAGCGCGCGCAGCAGCATCGCGCCGAAACCGAGATAGAGGTCCCACAGGCTCGGGCGCTTGCGCCGCGGCCGCGTGGTGGTGAATTCCGCCACCCGCTCCAGGACGGCGCGCTGCGCCGGCAGCAGCTCGAGCTGCTGCGGCCAGCGCTGGCCCCAGTGGTCCCACAGCAGCTGCGCGCCCACGTGGTCCAGCAAGGCAGCGTCGCGCAGGTCCCAGGCCTGCCGGTCGCTCGCGCGCGGCAGTGCGTGCAGCAAGTCGCGCAGCAGGCGGGGCCGCGCGAACTGGGCCGCCGTCCACTCGCCCAGCAGGCGCACGGCCTGGCCCGGCGCCGCGGGCGCTGGGTCGATCCGGGGCGTGAGGTCGGGCGTGGCCATGGGAACCGTCCATCCTAACGGCAGAGCCGCGCCCTGGGGGCCGTTGGTATAACCCGGCGCAAGGAGGCCTCTCCATGGCCAAGGATCGGGTGCGCATCGGTGGTGCTTCCGGCTTCTGGGGCGACAGCAGCGTCGGCGCGCCGCAGCTGGTGGCGCGCGGCGAAGTCGACTTCCTGGTCTTCGACTACCTCGCCGAGCTGACCATGTCGATCCTGGCGGCGGCGCGGGGAAAAGACCCCGAGCTGGGCTACGCCACGGACTTCGTGCAGGTCACCATGAAGGAGATCCTGCGCGAGGTGGCGCAGCGCGGCATCCGCGTGATCAGCAACGCCGGCGGCGTGAATCCGCGCGCCTGCGCGGACGCGCTGCGCGCCCTGGCCACGCAGCAGGGGGTGGACCTTCGCATCGCGGTGGTGGAAGGCGACGAGGTGCTGGCGCTCGCGCCGGCCGTGTCCAGGGGACGGCTGCTCACTGCCAACGCCTACCTCGGCGCGCTGCCGATCCGCGTGGCACTGGATGCGGGCGCGCAGGTGGTGATCACCGGGCGCTGCGTCGACAGTGCCGTGACGCTGGGGGCGCTGATGCATGCCTTCGACTGGCCCGCGGACGACTACGCGCGGCTCGCGCAGGGCAGCCTGGCCGGCCACATCATCGAATGCGGCTGCCAGGCCACGGGCGGGCTGCACACCGACTGGGAAGCGGTGCCCGACTGGGCGCACATCGGCTATCCGGTGCTGGAGTGCCATGCGGACGGCCGCTTCGTCGTCACCAAGCCGCCGGGCACGGGCGGGCTGGTGAATCCGGCCGTGGTCGCCGAACAGGTGCTGTACGAGATTGGCGATCCGCGGCGCTACCTGCTGCCGGACGTGAGCTGCGACTTCTCGCGGGTGCGGCTGGAATCCGACGGCGAGCACCGGGTGCGGGTGAGCGGCGCGCGCGGCCTCGCGCCGGGGCCGCAGTACAAGGTCTCGGCCACCGTGATGGACGGCTGGCGCTCCACCGGCCAGCTCACCATCGTCGGCCTCGACGCGGCGCGCAAGGCGCAGCGCACCGGCGAGGCGATCCTGGAGCGCACGCGCGAGCTCTTCGCGGCACGCGGCTGGAGCGACTACACGCGCACGCGCATCGAGGTGCTGGGCTCCGAGCGCGCCAATTTCGGCCCGCACGCGCGCACGCAGGACGTGCGCGAGGCGGTGCTGCACCTCGCCGTGATGCACCGGCAGAAGGAGGCGCTGGAGCTGTTCGCGCGCGAGATCGCGCCGGCGGGCACGAGCTGGTCGCCGGGGACCACCGGCGCGGGCGGGCGGCCCGGCGTTTCGCCCTGCATCCGCCAACTGGCCTTCTTCGTCGGCAAGGAGCGGGTCGCGCCGCGCGTGACGCTGGATGGGGACAGCTGGGAGGTGGCGGTGCCGTGCGGCCAGGTGCCGGTGCCGGAGCCCGAAGCTGCGGAGGCGGTAGAGGCCGCCCAGCCCGCCGGCCCCTGCATCGAGGTGCCGCTGGTGCAGCTGGCCTGGGCGCGCAGCGGCGACAAGGGGGACGTCTCCAACATCGGCGTGATCGCCCGCCGGCCCGAGTGGCTGCCGTGGCTGCGGGCGCAGCTGACCGAGGAGCGGGTCAAGGCCTGGCTCGCGCACCTGGTGGTGGGCGAAGTGCGGCCCTACGACCCGCCGGGGATCCATGCGATGAATTTCGTGTGCAGCGAAGCGCTCGATGGCGGCGGCATGGCGTCGCTGCGCAACGATCCGCTGGGCAAGGGGATGGCACAGATCCTCCTCACCATGCCGGTCCAGGTGCCGCAAGGGTGGGCTTCGGTGGGTTTCGTAGGCTGGTGCTGAGCGCCACCCGAGGCGCCAGCCTCGGATGGCCGAAGCCCAGCGCTTCGCTGCGCTCGCGCATCGCTGGGCTTCGGCCTCCGGCGCTCAGCTCCAGCCTACGAATTCGCCACCGCCAGCGCCTACGAATTCGCCGCCAGGAACCCGCCCTTCATCACCTGCCGCAAATGATCCACCAGGCACTGCACCGCCCGCGGGACCTGGGGCGACCAGGGGCGGATCGCGTGGATGGCGTCGCCGAAGAAGCCGAGCGGACGCCATTCGGGCATCAGCTGCACCAGCTGCTTCGGCCCGAGATGCGAGGCCGCACTGAAATCCGGCAGCAGCGCGATGCCCAGCCCCGCCAGCGCCGCCTCGCGCAGCACCTCGCTGTTGTTGGCGCGCATGGGCCCTTCGACGGTGGCCACGGCCCGTTCGGCCTTGCGGCCGGCGCCGCGCTCGAAGGTCCACGTCTGCGCCGCCCCCTGGCGCAGGTAGGCCAGGCAGGCGTGCTGCGCCAGCTCCGAGGGATGGCGCGGCGTGCCGTGCCGGCGCAGGTAGTCGGGGCTGGCCACCAGCAGCGAGCGCGAGGGGCACAGCTGCCACGCCACGTGCGTTTCCGGCGGTGCCTGGGTGTGCCGGATCGCGAGGTCGAAGCCCTCCTGCGCCAGGTTGACAAAGCGGTCGCTGAGATCGAGGTCGAGCCGGATCTCCGGATAGCGCTGCAGGAAGGCGGGCAGCGTCGGCGCCACGTACTGCCGCCCGAGCGCCACCGGCGCGCTCACGCGCAGCAGCCCGCGCGGCGTGCCGGCCAGGTCGCGGATGCCGGAGAAGCTCTGGGCGATGCGCTCGAAGGCGCCGCGGGTCTCGTCCACCAGCTGCTGGCCCGCCTGCGTGAGCCCCACCGAGCGCGTCGTGCGCCGCACCAGCGGCACGCCGGCCACGCGCTCCAGTTCGGCGATGCGGGCGCTCACCGAGGCCTTGGAGATGCCGAGGCGGCGGGCCGCCTGGGTGTAGCTGCGGGTTTCGGCCAGCACCGTCAGCAGGTGGAGGTCGGCGAAGGCGGGGGTGGTCGCGGCGGTGCTCACATTGTTCATTCTGGCAAACAATCTGATCGGCGTTGGCGTCTTTGCAAACCGCTCCCGCAGGCCTAGACTGGCCCGATCCCCCCCGAGCGAGAAGCACCGACCATGAACGCACCCGACAAGAACCGTCCCGCGGCCACGCTGGCCGCCATCGAACACTGGATCGGCGGCAAGCTCGCCCCCGGCCAGAGCGGCCGCCGCGCCGACGTGTTCAATCCGGCCCTGGGCCAGGTCACCGGCCGCGTCGCGCTGGCCAATGCCGGCGAGGTGGCGCAGGCCGTGGCCGCCGCCCAGGCCGCCTTCCCCGCCTGGGCCGACACGCCGCCGATCCGGCGCGCCCGTGTGATGTTCCGGTTCCTCGAGCTCCTGAACCGCCACCGCGACGAACTGGCCCGCATGATCACGGCCGAACACGGCAAGGTGTTCAGCGACGCGCAGGGCGAGGTCACGCGCGGCCTGGAGATCGTGGAATTCGCCTGCGGCATCCCGCAGCTGCTGAAGGGCGAGTTCAGCCACAACGTCGGCACCGGCATCGATCTCTTGTCCGTTCGCCACCCCGTGGGCGTCGCCGCCGGCATCACGCCCTTCAACTTCCCTGCCATGATCCCCTTGTGGATGGC
>NZ_DASSVG010000642.1:0-2890 GCF_035706265.1 Ramlibacter sp.
GGAAAGTCGATGCTGGTCCAGCGCTGCAGGCCGCCCACGCGCAGGCGGCTGGCGCCGGCTGCGTCAGCCGCGTTCGACAAAGAAGCGCCGCTCCTGGTGCTCGCCCTTCTTGCCGATGTTGAAGCTGGCCACCGGCCGGTGATAGCCCATGACGCGGGTCCAGACCTCGCAGGGCTGGCGCTCGTCGTCGGAGAGTTCGACCACCTCGACGCAGGTGTTGAAGTCCGGTTGCAGGTTGCTGGGGGGAACGCTCATGCTCAATCCTTTCGTGATGACAAGGGGAATTCAGGCCGCCAGCGCGAGGGTGGCGCGCTTCTTCGCCAGCCGCTCCTCGTCGCATTTCGGACAGAACTTGTGCTCGCCGGCCAGGTAGCCGTGGGTGGGGCAGATGGAGAAGGTCGGCGTGACGGTGATGTAGGGCAGGCGGAAGCGCATGAGCGCGCGCTGCACCAGCGTGCGGCAGGCCTCGGCGCTGGAGAGCCGCTCGCCCATGTAGAGGTGCAGCACGGTGCCGCCGGTGTATTTCGACTGCAGCACTTCCTGCCGCTGCATGGCCTCGAAGGGATCGTCGGTGAAGCCCACCGGCAGCTGCGAGGAATTGGTGTAGTAGGGATGGGTGTCGGTGCCGGCCTGCAGGATGTCGGGCCAGCGCTTGCGGTCCTCGCGGGCGAAGCGGTAGGTGGTGCCTTCGGCCGGCGTCGCCTCCAGGTTGTACAGGTGCCCCGTCTCCTCCTGGAAGGCGACGATGCGTGCGCGCACGTGATCGAGCAGGCGCAGCGCGAAGGCCTCGCCCCATGCGCTGGTGATGTCGTGCGCGTCGCCGCTGAAGTTGCGGATCATCTCGTTGATGCCGTTGACGCCCAGCGTGGAGAAGTGGTTGCGCAGCGTGCCGAGGTAACGCTTGGTGTACGGAAACAGGCCCTGGTCCATCAGCCGCTGGATCAGCTTGCGCTTGGTCTCCAGGCTCTGCTTGCCCAGTTCCAGCAAGCGGTCCAGCGCGCCCAGCAGGCCGGCCTCGTCGCCGCGGTGCAGGTAGCCCAGGCGCGCGCAGTTGACGGTGACCACGCCGAGGCTGCCGGTCTGCTCCGCGCTGCCGAACAGGCCGTTGCCGCGCTTCAGCAACTCGCGCACGTCCAGCTGCAGCCGGCAGCACATGGAACGCACCATGTTCGGCTCGAGCTCCGAGTTGATGAAGTTCTGGAAGTACGGCAGGCCGTAGCGCGCCGTCATCTCGAACAGGCGGGTGGCGTTCTCCGATTCCCAGGGGAAGTCGCGCGTGATGTTGTAGGTGGGGATGGGAAAGGTGAAGACCCGGCCCTTGTCGTCGCCCGCCGTCATCACCTCGATGAAGGCGCGGTTGATCATGTCCATCTCGGCGCCGAGCTCGCCGTAGGTGAAGGGCATCTCCTCGCCGCCGATCACCGGCACCTGCTCGCGCAGGTCGTCCGGGCAGGTCCAGTCGAACGTGAGGTTGGTGAAGGGCGTCTGCGTACCCCAGCGCGAAGGCACGTTGAGGTTGTGCACCAGCTCCTGGATGCACTGGCGCACCTGGTCGTACGTCATGGCGTCCTTGCGGATGAAGGGCGCCATGTAGGTGTCGAAGGAGGAGAAGGCCTGCGCGCCGGCCCACTCGTTCTGCAGCGTGCCGAGGAAGTTGACCACCTGCCCGACGGCCGACGACATGTGCCGCGGCGGCCCGGCCTCCACCTTGCCCGGCACGCCGTTGAGGCCTTCGTGCAGCAGGGTCCGCAGCGACCAGCCGGCGCAGTAGCCGGAGAGCATGTCGAGGTCGTGGATGTGCAGGTCGCCGCTGCGGTGGGCCTCGCCGATCTCCGGCGTGTAGACGTGCGACAGCCAGTAGTTGGCCGTGACCTTGCCGGCCACGTTGAGGATCAGGCCGCCGAGCGAGTAGCCCTGGTTGGCGTTGGCGTTGACGCGCCAGTCCGCCTTCGACAGGTACTCGCTCATGGAAGCGTGCACGTCCACCAGCGTCTGCCGGCCCTTGCGCATGGCGGCGTGCTGCTCGCGGTAGACGATGTAGGCGCGCGCGGTCTTCAGGTGGTTGGCCGCGATCAGCGTCTGCTCCACCACGTCCTGGATCTGCTCGATGTGCGGGGCCTGGCCGTGGAAGCGGAACATCAGCACCTTGCGCACCTGGGCCGACAGCAGGGCGGCCTCGTCGCCGTCGAACTCGCCGCTGGCGGCGCCGGCGCGCGCCAGCGCGTTCTCGATCTTGCGCGCATCGAAGGGCGCGCGTTCGCCGCTGCGCTTGACGACTTCGCGCGGGGCGGGGTGCAGGGCTGCGTTCATGGACCTCCTCTCCGTCTGGACACTACATATAGGGCGCGAAGTATGATCGGCCACTACAGGTAGTGTTTGACGTGGCGCAAACTCCCGGTTGCAGGTCCCGCGCGCGTGCGGCATAGTGGCGGGAATGGGCGAGCACGACCACGATCACGACCACTCCCACGCGCACAGCGAACTCGATGCGACCGAGCTGCGCGTGCGCGCGTTGCAGACCATCCTTACGCAAAAGGGCTACATCGATCCCGGCGCGCTCGACGCGATCGTCGAGACGTACCAGACCCGCATCGGCCCGCGCAACGGCGCCCGCGTGGTGGCGAAGGCCTGGTCCGATCCCGCCTACTTCGACTGGCTGCTGCGCGACGCCTCCGCCGCCATCGCGTCGCTCGGCTACACCGGCCGCCAGGGCGAGCACATGGTGGCCGTGCCCAACACCGAGCAGGTGCACAACATGGTGGTGTGCACCTTGTGCAGCTGCTATCCGTGGCCGGTGCTGGGGCTGCCGCCGGTCTGGTACAAGAGCGCGCCCTACCGCTCGCGCGCCGTGCGCGATCCGCGCGGCGTGCTGGCGGAATTCGGCATCACC
>NZ_DASSVG010000643.1:0-5069 GCF_035706265.1 Ramlibacter sp.
GCCGGCGCCGCCGCCTGCCTGATCACCGATGCGTGGGAAGGCCTGGAGACCTTCTTCGAGCCCGGGCGCGAGGTGCTGGTGGCGCGCAGCGGCGACGAGGTGGCGCAGCACGTCGCCGCGCTCGATGCGCAGCGCGCCCGGGCGATCGGCCAGGCCGCCTACCGCCGCGTGCTGGCCGAACACACCTACGCCCACCGTGCGGCGCAGTGCGACGCCGTGCTGCAAGGCTGCCGCACGGCCGCCGTGGCGGAGGCCGCATGAAGATCGTCGTCCTGGGCCTGTCGATCACCTCGTCCTGGGGCAACGGCCACGCCACCACCTACCGCGGCCTGGTGCGCGAGCTGGTGCGGCGCGGCCACGAGGTGCTGTTCCTGGAGCGCGACCAGCCTTGGTACGCGGCCCACCGCGACCTGCCCGATCCGCCCTGGGGCCGCACCGTCCTGTATGCCACCGTCCACGAGTTGCAGGAGCGGCACCGGGAAGCGGTGCGCGATGCCGACCTGGTGATCGTCGGCTCCTATGTGCCCGATGGCGTGCGGGTGGGCGAATGGGTACAGCAGCAGGCGCGCGGCGTCACGGCCTTCTACGACATCGACACACCCGTGACGCTCGCCAAGCTGGAGCGCGGCGACCACGAGTACCTGCACCCGCGCCAGATCCCGCACTACGACCTGTACCTGTCCTTCACCGGCGGGCCCACGTTGAAGCGCCTGGAGCACGAATACGGCGCGCCGCGGGCGCGCGTGCTGTACTGCTCCTTCGACCCGGAGCTGTACTTCCCCGAGCCGCAGGAACTGCAATGGGACCTGGGCTACATGGGAACCTACAGCGACGACCGGCAGCCGAGCGTGCAGGCCTTCCTGCTCGAGCCGGCCCGGCTGCATCCGCAGGGCCGCTTCATCGTCGCCGGCCCGCAGTACCCCGGCACCGCGGCCTGGCCCGCCAACGTGACGCACGAGCCGCACCTGCCGCCGGCGGAGCACCGGCGTTTCTACAACCGCCAGCGCTTCACGCTCAACGTGACGCGGCGCGACATGATCCGCGCCGGCTGGTCGCCCAGCGTGCGCCTGTTCGAGGCGGCCGCCTGCGGCACCCCGATCGTCAGCGACCGCTGGCCGGGCATCGAGTCGCTGCTGGTGCCGCACCAGGAGATCCTGCTGGTGGACCGCACGGTCGACGTGCTGGACATCCTGCAGCGCTGCGGCGAGCAGGAGCGCCTGCGCATGGCCGAACGGGCCCGCAAGCGCATCCTGGCGCAGCACACGGCGGCGCACCGCGCCGAGGAACTGGAGGCGCACGCGGCGCAGCTCCTGAGCGGCGTGACGGCGTGAGGCAGGCAAGGGAGGCGGCGATGGCGGACGAAACGAACGAACTGCAGCGCGAAGTAGAAGCGCTGGGCCCCTGGTTCCACAACCTGCACCTGCCCGGCGGCCTGCAGACGGTGCCGGACCACTTCCTCGGCGGCGACTTCCCCAGCTTCAAGTGGCAGCAGATCCGCGACAGCATCCCGCAGGACCTGGGCGGCTGGCGCGTTCTGGACGTGGGCTGCAACGCCGGTTTCTACAGCTTCGAGCTGGCCCGGCGCGGCGCCTCGGTGGTGGCGATCGACATGGAGCCGCTGTACCTCACGCAGGCGCGCTGGGCTGCGCGCCAGTACGGCCTGCAGGACCGGGTGGAATTCCGCGAGCAGCAGGTCTACGACCTGGCGCGCTCGGGCGAGCAGTTCGACCTGGTGTGGTTCATGGGCGTCTTCTACCACCTGCGCTATCCGCTGCTGGCGCTGGACATCCTGGCGCAGCGCACGCGCCGCATGATGGTGTTCCAGACCTTGTCGGTGCCCGGCGAGGAGGTCTATCCCGACACGGCGGACCATCCGATCACCGAGCGCGAGCCGCTGCGCGACCCGGGCTGGCCGCGGATGGCCTTCATCGAACACAAGTTCTCCGGCGACCCGACCAACTGGTGGGTGCCGAACCACGCCGGCATCGAAGCCATGCTGCGCTCCAGCGGCCTGCGCGTCACCGCCCGCCCCGCCGAGGAGATCTACGTCTGCGTCCCGAGCCCGGAGACGGCGGCGTGGCAGTGGGACACGCAATACCGGTCGGTGTTTCCCGACGCGGAGGCCTGTCTCGTAGGCTGGGGCGGCGCAAGCCGCCGCAGGTGAGCTGCGCGAACCCCAGCTTGCGGGGCGACGAGGCCCCTATGCGTCGTCGCCGGACTTGCGGCTCGACGCGAAATCCACGTGTTCGCGCAGCCAGCGCCGCACGATTTCGGCGTCGCGGATGCGGCTCACCTTGCTGGCGGAATCGAGGAACACCATGATCAGGTTGCGGCCCTTCATGCGGGTCTGCACCACCAGGCACTGGCCGGCCTCGGAGATGTAGCCGGTCTTCTGCAGCCCGATGTTCCACTGGCCGGCGCGCACCAGCTTGTTGGTGTTCACGTAGCTCAGCTCGCGGCCGTCGGCGGCTTCGACCTCGTAGCCGCGCGATGTGGAGTACTTGCGCAGCAAGGGCTCCTTGTAGGCCGCGTCCACCAGCACCGCGAGGTCGCGCGCGCTGGACTGGTTGCGGCTGGAAAGGCCGGTCGGCTCGACGTAGCGGGTGTGCCGCATCCCGAGCTCGCGCGCCTTGTTGTTCATGGCGCTGACGAAGGCCGACATGCCACCCGGGTAGGTGCGCCCCAGCGCGTGGGCCGCGCGGTTCTCGCTGGACATCAGCGCCAGGTGCAGCGCCTCGCGGCGGGTGAGCACGGTGCCCACCTGCAGGCGCGAGCTGCTGTGCTTGACGCGGTCCACGTCCGCGCCCGTGATCGTGATCTTCTCGTCCAGCGGCAGGTCGGCCTCGGCGATGACGAGGCCCGTCATCAGCTTGGTCAGCGAGGCGATCGGGCGCACGTCGTCGCCGTTCTTGCCCAGGAGGACCTCGTCGCTTTCCTGGTCGATGACGTAGGCGACGCTGGCCTTCAGGGGCAGCTTCATCGGGTCGGCCGGCAGCCGCGCCGGGCGGACGTGCCGCACCGCGACGACTTTCTTCTTCGTGGACTTGTGCCTGGACTTGGAAACCTTCACGGCCTTGGTGCTGCGCTTGGTCGTCGCCTTGGCCTTGGTCTTGCGGGTCTTGCTCGCCTTGGCCTTGGTTTTCTTGGCCTTGGACTTCTTCACGACCTTGCTCGCGGTGGGCTTGCCCTTCGCATGCGAGCGGGCGGCGAAGCCCTCCAGCGGGGCGAGGAACAGGAACAGCGCCAGCAGGGCGGCCAGCCAGCGGGCCGCGGTATCGGTCCTTCTCGGATCAGTCATTCATCCCTAGGTTTCATCTGTCAGCGAAAGTTCCGGGCTTCACGGCGTCTTCGCCTACAAGCACGCAGGATGCAAACGGAAGTCCGTGCCTCGGCGGCGCATTGGAGGACGCGCTCCGGATTCGGCGGATTCCGCTTGAAGGCGGCGCGATCGCCCCCAGCGGAGAACGCGGGGTTCCCGGCGCGCCTCGGCGCGCGGTCACCGCCAGCCTACCAGCGAGCCCCCGGGATCACGCGGTATTGAACTCCACGTCCAGCCGCTCGATGTAGCGCTGCTTCGCCGACGGCTCGGCGAAGCTGGCCTCGAAGCTGTTGCGCGCCAGCAGGTAGGCATGGCGCACGTCGAGGCCGGTGGCGGCGAAGGTCTGCAGGAAGTTGGCGTTGATGTAGCCGCCGAAGTAGGCCGGATCGTCCGAATTGACCGTGGCCACCAGGCCCGCGTCGAGCAACGCCCGCAGGTTGTGCTGTTCGAGCGTGGGGACCACGCGCAGCTTGAGGTTCGACAGCGGGCACACGGTGAGCGGAATGCGATCCTGCGCCAGCCGCTTCATCAGCGCGGGATCCTTGGCCGATTGCACGCCGTGGTCGACGCGTTCGACCTTCAGCACGTCGAGCGCCGACCACACGTACTCCGGCGGCCCTTCCTCGCCCGCATGGGCCACGAGGTGCAGCCCCAGTTGGCGGCACCTGGCGAACACCCGCGCGAACTTCTCCGGCGGATGCCCCACTTCGCTCGAGTCGAGGCCGACGCCGATGAATCGGTCCCGGAACGGCAGCGCCTGCTCCAGCGTGTCGAAGGCGTCCTCCTCGCTCAGGTGGCGCAGGAAGCACAGGATCAGTTCGGCGTCGAGGCCGAGGTTGTGGGCGTCCTGGCAGGCGCGGTACAGGCCGCCGATGACCGTTTCCATAGCGACGCCGCGGGCGGTGTGCGTCTGCGGATCGAAGAAGATCTCCGCGCGCAGCACGTTGTCATGTCGGGCCCGCTGCAGGTAGGCCCAGGCCATGTCGTAGAAATCTTCCTCCTTCACCAGCACGCTGGCGCCGGCGTAGTAGATGTCCAGGAAGCTCTGCAGGTTGCTGAACGCATAGGCCTTGCGCAAGTCCTCGACGCTCGCATAGGGCAGGCGCACGCCGTTGCGCTGCGCCAGCCGGAACATCAGCTCCGGTTCCAGCGAGCCCTCGATGTGGATGTGGAGCTCGGCCTTGGGCATGGCGGCCAGCAGGGCGGGCAGCGGGCGGGGAGGGGCGGGGTGCATTGCAGGCAAGGGGATAGAGACTGGAGGCTAGAGACTAGGGCAGAGACGACAAGGGCCAGGGACCGGGTGTTCCCCTAGTCCCTAGCCCTGGTCTCTAGTCCCTGCGCGCTCCGCGCGCAAGGCTTACTTGCCCGACGCCCCCGGCACCTTGCCTTCCACGCCCTTGACGTAGAAGTTGATGCCGCCCAGGAACTTGTCGTCGGCGACGGCGTCCTGGGCCAGGACTTCCTTGCCGGTGTTGTCGGCGATCGGGCCCTTCCAGATCACCAGGCTGCCGTCCTTCAGGCCGGCCTTCACCTTCTCCAGCCGCTGCTTGGCGCTGTCCGGCACGTCGGCGGCCACGTTGACGAAGTCGATCGCGCCTTCCTTCACGCCCCACCAGCTCTGGCCGGTGGTCCAGGTGTTCTCGAGCACGTCACGCACGGCCTTGATGTAGTACGGGCCCCAGTTGATCACCGCGGAACCCAGGTGCGCCTTGGGACCGTAGTTGCTCATGTCGCTGTCCCAGCCGAAGGC
>NZ_DASSVG010000644.1:0-2078 GCF_035706265.1 Ramlibacter sp.
GACCGGCACGGGCGGGTGCTCACCATCGGCGGCATGAGCAAACCCTTCTGGGGCGGCCTGCGCATCGGCTGGGTACGCGCCTCGGCTCCGACGGTGCAGCGGCTGGCCGCCGCCCGCGTGGGCGTCGACACCGCCGGACCCGTCCTCGACCAGCTCGTCGGGGTGCGCCTGCTGGAGGTGGCCGACAGGGTCATCGCGGAGCGGCTCAAACAGCTTGCGGCGCAACGGGATGCGTTGCTCGCGGCGGTCGCTGAGCACCTGCCCGCCTGGCGGATCACGCCCCCGGCCGGCGGGGTGACGCTGTGGGCGGAGCTGGACGGGCCGGTCTCAAGCGCGCTCGCGCGTGCCGTGGAGACCTTGGGGGTGCGCATCGCGCCCGGTCCGCGTTTCGGCGTCGACGGCACGCTCGAACGGTTCCTGCGCCTGCCGTTCACCCAGTCGATCCCGGAACTGCTCGACGGGGTGCGCCGGATCGCGGCGGCCCGCTATGACCTCGACCGCACCGCCCTGCGTCCACAGTGGAACGAGCCGGAACTCATCGCCTGAATCACAATTTGCCTGGCAATCCACGCTTCGAGGTGCCGTCGAGTGGTGGATTGCCAGGCAAATTGCGGGATCTTGGGGTCAGATCTCGGCGAGCTGTCCTTCGTACATCTTCTCGATCTCGCCGGAGAAGTTGGCCTCGATGGTGCGGCGCTTGAGCTTCATCGAGGGTGTGATCTCGCCGTCCTCGATGGTGAGGTCGCGCGGCAGGATCGTGAACTTCTTGATCGTCTCCCAGCGGTTGAGCTTGGTGTTGAGCTCCTTGATGTAACCGGCGACCATCGCGTTGGCCTGCGGCGAGGACACAATCGCCTCATATGAGGTGTCGGTGACGCCGGCCGTCGGTGCCCAGGCGGTGATGGACTCGGGGTCCAGCGTCACCACCATCGTGCAGTAGTTGCGCGACTGGCCGATCACCAGCGCCTGAGAGGTGAAGGGGCACAACGACTTGAAGATGCCTTCGATGTGGCTGGGCGCGATGTACTTGCCGCCGGACGTTTTGACCAGGTCCTTCTTCCGGTCGGTGATCTTCAGGTAGCCGTCGGAGTCAAGCTCCCCGATGTCGCCGGTGCGGAACCAGCCGTCCTCGGTGAAGACCGCCGCGGTCTCCTCAGGCAGGTTGTGGTAGCCGCGCATCACCGGCGTGCCCCGCAGCAGGATCTCGCCGTCCTCGTCGATGCGCACCTCCAGGTCGCCCAGGGCCTGACCCACGGTGCCGATCTTCAACTGGCCGGGACGGTTGACGAAGTTGCCGGCGCTGGTCTCGGTCAGGCCGTAGCCCTCGCTGATGGGCAGGCCGGCCGCGGCGAAGAACTCCGCGATCGGCACCGAAAGCGCGGCAGAACCGGAGACCATGTAGCGGATGTTGCCGCCCAGGCGGGCGTGCAGCTTGCTGAAGACGAGCTTGTGGGCGATGCCGTACTTGAACTTGAGGCCGCCGGGGACGGGCAGGCCCTTCTGCTCAAGGGCGACCTTCTGCTTGCCGACATTTACGGCCCAGCCGAAGATCTTGAGCTTGGCCCCGCCGCCCGCCTGGGCCTGGGTGACCACGCGGTTGTAGACCTTCTCGAAGATGCGCGGCGCGGCGCACATGAGCGTCGGCTTGATGACGCCGAGGTTCTCGACGATCTTGTCCACGCGGCCGTCGACGTAGGTCGGCGCCCCGACATGGATGATGCCGCAGATCAGCGTCTTGCCGAACGAGTGCGACAGCGGCAGCCAGAGGAACTGAAGATCGGTGGGCAGCAGCACGCCGATCGCGCCCTGCGCCACGCCCTGCCAGCACCAGCCGCCGTGCAGCAGCTCGACACCCTTCGGGCGCCCGGTGGTGCCGGAGGTGTAGATCAGCGTCGCCAGGTTCTGCGGGCCGATGCCCGCCACGATGCCCTCGATCAGGCCGGGGTTGCCGGCCAGCACCTCACGGCCGCGCTTCTCCAGGTCGGCCAGGGTGATCTGGGGCAGGGCCGCACCCTCCACCGGCGAACCGTCGATGAGCACGATGTGGGTCAGCGCGGGGACCGAGCCGGCATCCATCT
>NZ_DASSVG010000645.1:0-4186 GCF_035706265.1 Ramlibacter sp.
GCGTCGTCGGCCAGCACGCTGGCCACGCCAATCAGGTCGGCCCGCAGGGGCAGCCCGGCCAGCCCGAGCTGCCGCAGCCGCTCGCGCACGATGTCGGCGGCCAGCCGCGCGCGCGCCGCCGCATTCGGGCCCGCATAGGAGATCTCGCCCTCCGCCAGCCAGCCGCCCTCGTAGCAGAGCGTGGCCTTGAAGGTGGCGGGCCGCGGGTGCCCGCGCACGCCGCAGACGCGGATCCGATCGGGCCCGTCCTCGGCCAGCTCGGTCTCGCCGATGTCCGCCACCACGTCGGGCGTCAGGTACGCGGCCGGATCGTGGATCTCGTAGAGCAGTTGTTCGGTCACCGTGCGACGGTCCACGCAGCCGCCGGTGCCCGCGGCCTTGGTCACGACGAAGCTGCCGTCGGCGTGCATCTCCACGATCGGGAAACCGGCGTTCGCGACGTCGGGCACGTCCTTGACGCCCGGGTCGGCGAAGTAGCCGCCCGTGACCTGGGCGCCGCATTCCAGCAGGTGGCCGGCCATGGTGCCGCAGGCCAGCCGGTCCCAGTCGTTGTCGGCCCAGCCGAAATGCGCGAGCATGGGGCCGAGGGCGAGCGCCGGATCCGCGACGCGGCCGGTGACGACGACCTGCGCGCCCGCGCGCAAGGCGTCCGCGATCTGGCGCGCGCCCAGGTACGCGTTGGCGCTGACCAGCGGCTTGCCGCGCATTTGGGGCGGCAGCAGGCTCTCCATGCGTTCGGCGGGCAAGGCCGCAAGCAGGTCATCGCCGTGCACCACCGCGATTCTCAGCGCCGGCAGGCGGAGCGAGGCCGCGAGCTGCTGCAGCCGGCCGGCGGCACCCAGCGGGTTGGCCGCGCCGAAGTTGCCCACGATGGGGATACCGGCTTCCATGCAGTCGCGCAGCACCGGCCCCACGAAGCGCTCCAGCGAAGGCTCCCAGCCGGCCTCCGGGTCCTGCCGGCGCTTCAGCTGCGCCAGCGCCAGGGTGCGTTCGGCCAGCGTCTCGAACATCAGCACCGCCGGGCCGCCGACGGCACGCAGCGTGCGCACCACCGGCACGGCAGCATCCCAGCGGTCGCCGGAGAAACCGGCGCCGCATCCGATCCGCAGCAAGGTCATGGCGTTGTACCTTAGGCGCACGCGGACCCTTCGTAAAATGGAAAGATCGGATCATTTCATCCATGGCATCGATCAATCTTTCCTCGCGCGACCTGGAAGCCTTCCTCGCCCTCGCGCAGGCCCAGCATTTCACGCGCGCCGCGGAGCGCTGCCACCTCTCGCAAAGCGCCTTCAGCCAGAAGATCGCCCGCATCGAAAGGGTGGCGGGCGTCGCGCTGTTCGCGCGCTCCACCCGCCACGTGACGCTGACGCCCGAGGGCGAGCTGTTCGCCGAGGAGATCCGCCGCATCCAGCAGGACCTGCAGCATGCGCTGTCGCACCTGAACGAACTTGCGACGCGGCGCGTGGGCAAGGTGGCCGTCGCCGCCCTGCCCTCGGTGGCCGCCGTCTGGATGCCACAGGTGATCGCGGGCTACCGCGCGCAGCACCCCAACATCCGCATCGAGCTGTTCGATGCGCTTGCGGCCGGCGGCCTGGCGCTGCTGCGCGAAGGCCGCGTCGATCTCGCCATCACCGCGGGCGGCGACCTGCGCGAGTTCGACGTGCAGGAGCTGAAGTGCGAGCGCTTCCATCTCGTCTGCCCCGCCACGCACCCCCTGGCGCGCAAGCGCAGCGTGGCGCTGGCGGACCTGCAAGGCGAGGAGATCGTGCACCTGGCGCGCAGCAGCAGCGTGCGCCAGCACCTCGAGGCCGCAGGTGTCACGGCCCGCACCGGCGCACTGGAGGTCGAACACCTCGCCACCGTGGCCGGCCTCGTCGCGCAGGGCCTGGGCGTGAGCGTGGTGCCGGAGCTCACCCTGTTCCACTTCGTGCGCAGCGGCCTGGCCAGCGTGCCGGTGCGCGACCGGCAGCTGCGCCGTCCGATCCTGCTGGCGCGCCGCAAGGGCAAGGCCTTGTCGGTAGCCGCGCGGGCGATGGAGGAAGCGATCGTGGGCGTGGCCCGGGGACGCGTCTAGGCAGCGACTGGACGCTCGAACGCCAGCCGCTGCGAGGGCGTGAACCCCATGCGCTGGAAGAACCCGAGCAGCTCGAGATCCGCCACGCGCACCAGTGTCTCGACGCGTTCGACCTGCAGCTGCGAGACGTTCTCCAGCAGGCGCATCACCAGCCGCCGCCCGATGCCGCGGCGCGCGTAGTCCGGCCGGACGCCGACCGTGTCGAGCACGGCGACCGGCTCGGTGCGGCCGAAGTCGCCCACGTCGGCGCGGGCCATCACGAAACCGACGATCGCCCCGTCGAGGCGGCCGACCAGCGAAATGCGCGTGCGCGAAGCTTCCGTCGACTCCGCCAGCATCGCCTCGATGTGGCTGCTGCGGTCGCGGCCGGTCACGGCGCGATCGATCTGCACGATCTCGTGCAGGTCGGCCGGCGTCATCGGGCGGATCTCGACCACGCCTCGGGCCATGCGCTCGTGGTCGTTCGCCTCCGGCGCGCCGAAGTCCCGCTCACGCGCGGACGCGTCGGCATCCGACAGCGTCACGGCGGGCTCGTCCGCCGGCTGCGCCGCCGTCGCCGACCGGTGCAGGACGATCTCGGGCGCGAGGCGGAAGCCCATGGCGTGCAGCCATCCCAGCATCTGCGCGTTGCGCCAGTGCGCGCTGGTGTGCAGTGCGTCGATCTGGTGGCGGGCGGCCCATAGCAGCAGCATCTCGAACAGCCGCTTGCCGGCGCCACCCCGCTGCGACTCGGGCCGCACGCCGACCAGCTCCAGCCGCAGCGAAGCCTTGCTGCGGCCGAACTCGCCGGCGAGCACGCGCGCGAGGATGTAGCCGGCCAGGCCATCGCCGTCGCGGGCAGCGAACTGCGCATGCAGCGACGGCTCGCGCAGCGCCGCGGCGAGGCGGCGTTCGACGTAGGTGCGCCGGGAGCGCCCTTCGATGGCGGCGTCGATCGCGATCACGGCGGCCAGGTCCTCTCGCGCCAGCGGGCGGATGGTCAGTTGCTCGTCGGCGGCAGGGCTGCTCATGGCGACTCCTCGGTCAGGTCTGGGAGCTGGTGGTGAGGCGCAGGGTAGCCACCCTCGCCGAACGCGGAATTGCGCCAGCTCAATGTTGGCGGGCGCCGAGCCAGGTGCGGCCGGCCCGGAATCTCCTACGCCGGGCTGCGCGCGCAGACGATGGCCCCGTCGCGCGCGCCGCCCAAGATGGAAGGACCGTGGGAGATATGCAGATGAACCAGGACTTGAACGGAATGAAGGTCGCGATCCTCGTGGTCGACGGCTTCGAGCAGGTGGAGATGACCGAGCCGCGCAAGGCGCTTCAGCAAGCGGGTGCGCAGACGATGCTCGTCTCGGCCAAGGCCGGCCGCGTGCAGGGCTTCCATCATGACAAGCCCGGCGACAGCTTCGGGGTGGAACTGACCCTGGAGCAGGCCAGGCCAGAGGACTTCGACGCTGTGCTGCTGCCGGGCGGCGTGATGAACGCCGACCAGATCCGGATGAACCAGGACGCGCAGCGCTTCGTGCAGGGCATGCAGCGCGAAGGCAAGCCGCTCGCCGTGATCTGCCATGGGGCCTGGCTGCTCGTCTCGGCCGGCCTCGTCGAGGGACGCACGATGACCAGCTGGCCCACGCTGCAGGACGACCTGCGCAATGCCGGCGCGAACTGGGTGGACCGGGAAGTGGTGCGCGACGGCAACTGGGTCTCCAGCCGCAAGCCGGACGATATTCCCGCGTTCAACCGCGAAATGGTGCAGCTGTTCGCCAGCAGCCACGCCACGGCCTGAACCAGCCGTGCCTTGCCGGCCCGAGATGCACTCCGGCCGGACGCGATCAAGCGGACCAGGAGAACGGTGCGAAGTGCGCGTTGCGCGTGCCGCTGGTGTCCTCCCAGTCGATGCCGAAGGCCTGCAGGCGGCTGCGCGTGGCCTTCGCAATGGCCAGGCGGGTGTTCACCGGGTGCGCGACGTTGTCGATGTAGAGGGGCTCGCCGGGCTTGACGACGCTCTCGACGCCTTCGCACGCCTGGTCGAGGAGCTCGCCTGCCGTGACGGAGAACCTGAATCCGTCGCGCGTGAACGCGATGGGCCTCTTTTCCACCCCGGCGAAAGTTCCGACCAGCGGCGCGAGC
>NZ_DASSVG010000646.1:0-6721 GCF_035706265.1 Ramlibacter sp.
CCTTCCCCCTGGGGGAAGGGAAACCTCGGGTTGCGAAAGCGGCGTGCCACGGAACGTGGCACAATCCGCGTCGCAACCCAAGGGCCCTTCCCCCACAGTCGCATCCGCCAACCGGTCCAGCCGTGTCGCGGAAGGTTCTCAACCAGCTCCATGCTCCTCGAAGGGGAGCGGAAAGTAGCGAACTCACGATGAGCGATCAAAGCTCCGTCTACACGGCCTACCAGGGCAATTCCTATCTCTTCGGCGGCAACGCCCCCTACGTCGAGGAGATGTACGAGAACTATCTCGCCAATCCCGGCAGCGTTCCCGACATGTGGCGCGAGTATTTCGACGCGCTGCAGAACGTGCCCGCCGTCGACGGCTCCAATGCCCGCGACGTGCCCCATCTGCCGGTGGTCAACGCGTTCGCCGAGCGCGCCAAGCAGGGCGTCACCCGCGTGGTGGTCGCCGCCGGCGCCGACCTCGAGACCGCCCGCAAGCGCACCGCCGCGCAGCAGCTGATCGCGGCCTACCGCAACGTCGGCGCCCGCTGGGCCGACCTCGATCCGCTCAAGCGCGCCGAGCGCGAGAACATTCCCGAGCTGGAGCCGTCCTTCTACGGCTTCACCGATGCCGACCAGGAGATGGTGTTCAACACCAGCAACACCTTCTTCGGCAAGGACAGCATGTCGCTGCGCGAGATGCTCAACGCCCTGCGCGAGACGTACTGCGGCACCATCGGCGCCGAGTTCATGTACATCAGCGACCAGGGCCACAAGCGCTGGTGGCAGCAGAAGCTGGAGTCGATCCGCAGCAAGCCCCAGTTCAGCCCCGAGAAGAAGAAGCACATCCTCGACCGCCTGACCGCGGCCGAAGGCCTGGAGCGCTTCCTGCACACCAAGTACGTCGGCCAGAAGCGCTTCTCGCTCGAAGGCGGCGAGAGCTTCATCGCCTCGATGGACGAACTGATCCAGCGCGCCGGCGAACGCGGCGTGCAGGAGATCGTGATCGGCATGGCCCACCGGGGCCGCCTGAACGTGCTGGTCAACACCCTGGGCAAGATGCCCAAGGACCTGTTCGCCGAGTTCGACCACTCCGCGCCCGAAGACCTGCCGGCCGGCGACGTGAAGTACCACCAGGGCTTCAGCTCCGACGTCAGCACCCCCGGCGGCCCGGTGCACCTGTCGCTGGCCTTCAACCCCTCGCACCTGGAGATCGTCAACCCGGTGGTCGAGGGCTCGGTCAGGGCCCGGATGGACCGCCGCGGCGACAAGCCCGGCAAGCAGGTGCTGCCGGTGCTGGTGCACGGCGACGCCGCCATCGCCGGCCAGGGCGTGGTGCAGGAGACGCTGGCGCTGGCCGAGACCCGTGGCTACTACACGGGCGGCACGGTGCACATCGTGATCAACAACCAGATCGGCTTCACCACCTCCGACCCGCGCGACACGCGCTCGACGCTGTACTGCACCGACGTGGTCAAGATGATCGAGGCGCCGGTGCTGCACGTGAACGGCGACGATCCGGAAGCCGTGGTGCTCGCGACCCAGCTGGCGCTCGAGTACCGCATGGAGTTCAACAAGGACGTGGTGGTGGACATCGTCTGCTTCCGCAAGCTGGGCCACAACGAGCAGGACACGCCCTCGCTCACCCAGCCCCTGATGTACAAGAAGGTCGCGGCCCATCCCGGCACGCGGAAGCTGTACGCCGACAAGCTGGCCGCGCAGGGCCTGGGCGAGTCGCTGGGCGACGACATGGTCAAGGGCTACCGCGCCGCCATGGATGCGGGCAAGCACACGGTCGACCCGGTCATCTCCAACTTCAAGAGCAAGTACGCCGTCGACTGGGCGCCGTACCTGAACAAGAAGTGGACCGACGCCGCCGACACCGCCATCCCGCTGGCCGAGTGGAAGCGCCTGGCCGAGCGCATCACCACGGTGCCCGAGAACTTCACCGTGCATCCGCTGGTGCGCAAGGTGCTGGAAGACCGTGCCGCCATGGGCCGCGGCGACATCAACGTCGACTGGGGCATGGGCGAGCACATGGCCTTCGCCTCGCTGGTCGCCTCCGGCTACCCGGTGCGCCTGTCGGGCGAGGACGTGGGCCGCGGCACCTTCGTGCACCGCCACGCCGTGCTGCACGACCAGAACCGCGAGAAGTGGGACGTCGGCACCTACATTCCGCTGCAGAACGTGGCCGAGAACCAGGCTGCCTTCACCTGCATCGACTCCATCCTGTCCGAGGAAGCGGTGCTGGGCTTCGAGTACGGCTACGCCTCCAACGACCCGCACAGCCTGGTGATCTGGGAAGCGCAGTTCGGCGACTTCGCCAACGGCGCCCAGGTGGTGATCGACCAGTTCATCGCCTCCGGCGAGGTGAAGTGGGGCCGCGTCAACGGCATCACGCTGATGCTGCCGCACGGCTACGAAGGCCAGGGCCCCGAGCACAGCTCGGCGCGCCTGGAGCGCTTCATGCAGCTGTCGGCCGACACCAACATCCAGGTGTGCCAGCCGACCACCGCTTCGCAGATCTTCCACCTGCTGCGTCGCCAGATGGTGCGCCCGCTGCGCAAGCCCTTGGTGATCATGACGCCCAAGTCGCTGCTGCGGAACAAGGACGCCACCTCGCCGCTCGCCGAGTTCACCAAGGGCACCTTCCAGACCGTGATCCCGGACCAGAAGGGCGACCTGAAGGCCGACAAGGTGAAGCGCGTGGTGATGTGCTCGGGCAAGGTCTACTACGACCTGGCCAAGAAGCGCGAGGAGAAGGGCGCCGACGACGTGGCCATCATCCGCATCGAGCAGCTCTATCCCTTCCCGCACAAGGCCTTCGCCGCGGAGCTGAAGAAGTACCCGAACGCGACCGACCTCGTGTGGTGCCAGGACGAGCCGCAGAACCAGGGCGCGTGGTTCTTCATCCAGCACAACATCCACGAGAACATGAGCGAAGGCCAGAAGCTGGGTTACTCCGGCCGCCCCGCCTCCGCCTCGCCCGCCGTGGGCTACGCGCACCTGCATGCGGAGCAGCAGAAGGCGCTGGTGGATGCGGCCTTCGCGAAGCTGAAGGGCTTCGTGCTCACGAAATAACCGGTTCGGCGTTGAGCGTCCGGCGTTGGGCGTGGACTTCCACGCGCGCCGGATCACGCTCGATGCCCGACGCTGAACGCTCAACCAGGAATTCAAATGGCTATCGTTGAAGTGAAGGTCCCGCAACTGTCCGAATCGGTTGCCGAGGCGACGCTGCTGCAGTGGAAGAAGAAGCCCGGCGAGGCCGTGGCGCTGGACGAGATCCTGATCGAGATCGAGACCGACAAGGTGGTGCTCGAAGTGCCCGCGCCGAGCGCCGGCGTGCTGGGCGAGATCGTGGTCGCCGACGGCGGCACCGTCACCTCCGACCAGGTGATCGCGAAGATCGACACCGAGGCCAAGGCCGGCGCTGCCGCGCCTGCCGCCGCCAAGGCGGCGCCTGCCGCAGCGACCGCGACCGCCGCCCCGGCGCCCGCCGCCGCGAGCGCCGGCGGTTCCAAGTCCGACGTGGCGATGCCCGCCGCCGCCAAGATGATGGCCGACAACAAGCTGGCCTCCGGTTCCGTGGCCGGCACCGGCCGCGACGGCCGCGTGACCAAGGGCGACGTGATCGGCGCGCTGGCTTCCGGCGTGATCGCCAAGGCCGCCGCCGGCGCCACGCCGCCCCCGCGTGCCGCCCTCACGCCGGTGGCCGCGCCGGTCGGCCAGCCGGACCTGGGCGACCGCCCCGAGCAGCGCGTGCCGATGTCGCGCCTGCGCGCCCGCGTGGCCGAGCGCCTGCTGCAGTCGCAGTCCACCAACGCCATCCTGACCACCTTCAACGAGGTGAACATGGCGCCGGTGATGGAGATGCGCAAGCGCTTCCAGGAGAAGTTCGAGAAGGAGCACGGCGTCAAGATCGGCTTCATGTCCTTCTTCGTGAAGGCCGCCGTGCACGCGCTGAAGAAGTACCCGGTGATCAACGCCTCGGTGGACGGCAACGACATCGTCTACCACGGCTACTTCGACATCGGCATCGCGGTGGGCTCGCCGCGCGGCCTGGTGGTGCCGATCCTGCGCAACGCCGACCAGATGTCTTTCGCCGACATCGAGAAGAAGATCGCCGAGTTCGGCCAGAAGGCCCGCGACGGCAAGCTGGGGCTGGAGGAGCTCACCGGCGGCACGTTCTCCATCTCCAACGGCGGCGTGTTCGGCTCGATGCTCTCCACCCCCATCATCAACCCGCCGCAATCGGCCATCCTGGGGGTGCATGCGACCAAGGACCGCGCGGTGGTGGAGAACGGCCAGATCGTGATCCGCCCGATGAACTACCTGGCCATGTCCTACGACCACCGCATCATCGACGGCCGCGAGGCGGTGCTGGGGCTGGTGGCGATGAAGGAAGCGCTGGAAGACCCGGCGCGGCTGCTGTTCGATATTTAAACGGAGAAAACACGGCCCCTGACGGGGCCGTGTCCTTCTGACGGGCTTCGCCCGAACAAGAGCAAGAAACCTCCCCCATGGCCAACAAACAATTCGACGTCATCGTCATCGGCGGCGGCCCCGGCGGCTACATCGCTGCCATCCGCGCGGCGCAGCTCGGTTTCAACACCGCCTGCATCGACGACTGGAAGAACCAGCAGGGCGGCCCCGCGCCGGGCGGCACCTGCACCAACGTGGGCTGCATCCCCTCCAAGGCGCTGCTGCAGTCCTCCGAGCACTTCGAGCACGCCGGCAAGCACTTCGCCGACCACGGCATCGGCATCTCGGGCCTCACGATGGACGTGGCGAAGATGATCGCCCGCAAGGACACCGTCGTGAAGCAGAACAACGACGGCATCCTCTACCTGTTCAAGAAGAACAAGGTCTCCTTCTTCCACGGCCGCGGCTCCTTCGCGGCCGCCGGCGAGCAGGGCTACGAGATCAAGGTGAGCGGCGCCTCCGAGGAGACGCTGGTCGGCAAGCACGTGATCGTCGCCACCGGCTCCAACGCCCGCGCGCTGCCGGGCGTGCCTTTCGACGAGGAATTCGTGCTGTCCAACGACGGCGCGCTGCGCATCCCCAGCGTGCCGAAGAAGCTGGTGCTGATCGGCTCCGGCGTGATCGGCCTGGAGATGGGCTCGGTGTGGCGCCGCGTGGGGGCCGAGGTCACCGTGCTGGAAGCGCTGCCCACCTTCCTGGGCGCCGTCGACCAGCAGATCGCCAAGGAAGCGAAGAAGGCCTTCGACAAGCAGGGCCTGAAGATCGAGCTGGGCGTGAAGGTCGGCGAGGTCAAGCGCGAAGGCGAGGGCCTGTCGGTCGCCTACACCGACGCCAAGGGCGGCGAGCACACTCTCCAGTGCGACCGCATGATCGTGTCGATCGGCCGGGTGCCGAACACCAACGGCCTGAACGCCGAAGCGGTGGGCCTGAAGCTGAACGACCGCGGCGCCATCGAGGTCGACGACGAGTGCCGCACCAACCTGCCCAACGTGTGGGCGGTGGGCGACGTGGTGCGCGGCCCGATGCTGGCGCACAAGGCGGAGGAAGAGGCCGTGGCGGTGGCCGAGCGCATCGCCGGCCAGCATGGCCACGTCAACTTCAACACCATCCCGTGGGTGATCTACACCAGCCCCGAGATCGCGTGGGTGGGCCGCACCGAGGAGCAGCTGAAGGCCGACGGCGTGCAGTACAAGGCCGGCACCTTCCCCTTCATGGCCAACGGCCGCGCCCGCGCGCTGGGCGACACCACCGGCATGGTGAAGTTCCTGGCCGACGCCAAGACCGACGAGATCCTGGGCGTGCACATCGTCGGCCCGATGGCCAGCGAGCTGATCTCCGAGGCCGTGGTGGCCATGGAGTTCAAGGCCTCCAGCGAAGACATCGCCCGCATCTGCCACGCCCACCCGTCGCTCTCCGAAGCGACCAAGGAAGCGGCGCTGGCGGTGGACAAGCGGACGTTGAACTTCTGAACAGCCAACGGCCGGACGCAAAGGACGCAAAGGTCACGCAAAGGACGCGAAAGGAATTCCATTGATGGTCTCTTTTGCGTCCTTTGCGGATCCTTTGCGTTCTTTGCGTCCTTGCATTTAGGTTTTCATGAGCGTCAGAGCTGTTTACGAGCGTGAACTCAAGGCCCGCGGCTACCAGCCGGATCCGGCGCAGTTGCGCGGGGTGGCGGCGCTGGAGCGCTGTGCCACCGACTGGTCGGGGTACAAGGAGCAGCGCTCCAACGCCTTCAAGAAGCTGATCAACCGTCCCCCCATCCCGCGCGGCGTCTACCTGCACGGCGGGGTGGGGCGCGGCAAGAGCTTCCTGATGGACTGCTTCTTCCAGGCCGTGCCGGTGGTGCGCAAGACCCGCCTGCACTTCCACGAGTTCATGCGCGAGGTGCACCGCGAGCTGGCGGAGCTGCAAGGCACCGTCAACCCGCTCGACGCCCTAGGTGCGCGCATCGCCAAGCGCTACCGCCTGATCTGCTTCGACGAATTCCACGTCGCGGACATCACCGACGCGATGATCCTGCACCGCCTGCTGGTCGCCCTGTTCGACAACGGCGTGGGTTTCGTCACCACCTCCAACTTCCGGCCCGACGACCTCTACCCCAACGGGCTGCACCGCGACCGCATCCGGCCCGCCATCGACCTGCTCAATGCGAAGCTGGAGGTGGTGAACGTGGACAACGGCACCGACTACCGCCGCCGCACCATGGAGCAGGTGAAGCTGTACCACACGCCCCTGGGCCGCGAGGCGGATGCGCT
>NZ_DASSVG010000647.1:0-10102 GCF_035706265.1 Ramlibacter sp.
GGCGATGCTGCGGCTGCCGCACGAGTTGTTGCCGGCCATGCCGCCGAGCGTGGCCTGCGCGCTGGTGGACACGTCGACGGGGTACCAGAGCCCGGCATTCTTCAACTGCGCGTTGAGGTGGTCCAGCACGATGCCGGGTTCGACGGTGACGGTGCGCCGGTCCGCATCGACCTCCAGCACCTTGCGCACGTGCTTGGAGAAGTCGATCACCAGGCCGGCGCCCACGGTCTGGCCGCACTGGCTGGTGCCGCCGCCGCGCGGCACCACCGGCACCTTGAGGTCGCGGCAGATGTCCAGCGCGATGCGGGCGTCCTCGGCCGACTTCGGCACGAACACGCCGACCGGCATCACCTGGTAGATCGAGGCGTCGGTGGCGTAGCGGCCGCGGTCCGCCGGCGAGAACAGCACCTCGCCCTGCGTCTCGGCGGCCAGGCGCTGGGCCAGCCGGCCGGCGACCTCGTTGCTGGCCTTGGCCACCTTGTCGTAGGCGGCGCCCTCGGCTTCGCGGGCGACGGTGATCGGCAGCGGGGCGTTCACGACGCGGCCTCCTCGGAGGCGCGGGCGGCGCGCAGCTGCTCCAGCACCACCTCGCGCTTGTTGCGCAGGTGCGAGAGCAGCACTTCGCGCATGGCGTTACCGTCGTGGGCGGCGAGGGCTTCGATCATCTTCTCGTGTTCCTTCATGGCGTTGCTCCACTTCTCGCCGTCCTGGTTGGAGCGGAAGCGCAGCGCCTGCAGCCGCGCGTTGACCTGCTGGTAGACCTGGGTCAGCACCGGGTTGCGGGCGGCGGCGCTGATGGCGCCGTGGATGCGCGCGTTGAGCGCGTAGTAGGCGGACAGGTCGCGCCGGGTGTAGGCGGCCATCATCTCGAAGTGCATGGCCCGGATCTCCGCCAGCTCCTCCTCCGTGATGCGCTGGGCGGCGAGCTCGCCCGCCTGCGCCTCCAGGCCGGCCATCACCTCGAAGGTGTGGACGATGTCCTCCTCGGTGAGCGAGACGGCCACCGCGCCCCGGTTGGGCAGCAGCTCCACCAGCCCTTCGGCCGCCAGCCGCTTGATCGCTTCGCGCAACGGGGTGCGCGACACGTTCAGCTGCTCGGACAGCTCACGTTCGTTCAGTTTGGCGCCGGGCGCGATGCGGCCTTCCACCAGCATCTGGCGCAGGCGTTGCGCCACCTGCTCGTGCAGCGCGGCGCGGGGGATGGGGATGACTTCGGCCGACATGGGGTGGAATTTTGTATGCAAATTAGCCGTTGTGCAAATGCCCTGTAGGGACAAGAGCCATTGACAATCGAATTTTGTATGCAAAAAATGGCGTCCACTTCAACGAAGCCCGACCATGCTGACGCTCGACTTCCATCCCACCGGCCGCCATTTCCTGCAGATCCCCGGGCCGTCCCCGGTCCCGGACCGCATCCTGCGGGCCATGAGCCTGCCCACGATCGACCACCGCGGCCCCGAGTTCGGGGTGCTGGGCAAGCGGGTGCTCAAGGGCATCCAGCAGATCTTCCAGACGAAACACCCGGTCGCGATCTATCCGGCCTCGGGCACCGGCGCCTGGGAGGCGGCGCTGGCCAACACGCTGAGCCCGGGCGACCACGTGCTGATGTACGAGACCGGCCACTTCGCGACGCTGTGGAACAAGATGGCCACCCGCCTGGGCCTGAAGACCGAGTTCCTGGGCCTGCCGGGCACCGAGGGCTGGCGCCGCGGCGTGCAGGCGCACCTGATCGAGGAGCGCCTGGCGGCCGACAAGGAGCATTCGATCAAGGCCGTGTGCGTGGTGCACAACGAAACCTCCACCGGCGCGACCAGCAACATCCTGGCCGTGCGCCGCGCCATCGATGCCGCCAGGCATCCGGCGCTGCTGCTGGTGGACAGCATCTCCGGCCTGGCCTCGGCCGAATACAAGCACGACGAGTGGGGCGTGGACGTCACCGTCAGCGGCTCGCAGAAGGGCCTGATGATGCCCCCCGGCATCAGCTTCAACGCCCTGTCGCCCAAGGCGCTGGAAGCGAGCAAGACCGCGAAGCTGCCCAAGTCCTTCTGGGCCTGGGACGAGATCGTGGAGATGAACAAGACGGGCTACTGGCCCTACACGCCCAACACCAACCTGCTGTACGGCCTGGCCGAAGCGTGCGACATGCTGCTGGATCCGGCCTTCGGCGGGCTGGAAGGCGTGTTCGCGCGCCACCGGCGCTGGGCCGAAGGCGTGCGCGGTGCCGTCAAGGCCTGGGGCCTGGAGACCCAGGTCACCGAGGTGGCGAGCCAGTCGCCGGTGCTCACCGGCGTGGTGATGCCCGAGGGCGTGGATGCCGACGCGGTGCGCAAGCTGATCTACGAGCGCTTCGACTGCTCGCTCGGCACCGGCCTCGGCAAGATCAAGGGCCGCATGTTCCGCATCGGCCACCTGGGCGACTGCAACGACCTGACCCTGATGGCGGCCCTCGCCGGCTGCGAGATGGGCCTGAAGCTGTCCGGCGTCAAGCTGGCCGGTTCGGGGGTCGCCGCCGCCATGGAGTATTTCGCCGGTCACCCGGCCCCCGTCGCCCTGCAGAAGGCGGCGTGACGTTGTCCCGAGGCTCCGATGGAGCCTCGTTTCACTTGTAGAGGAGACAAAGTAGTGCAACGCAGAACCTTTCTAGCCGGCGCCGCCGCATCCGTCGCCGCCCCCATGGCCTGGAGCCAGTCGCTGCCCACCCAGCCGGTGCGCATCATCGTCGGCTTCGCACCCGGCGGAGGCACGGACATCCTGGCGCGGGTGATCGGCCAGAAGCTGCAGGAAATGTGGAAGACCTCGGTCATCGTGGAGAACAAGGCGGGCGCCTCGGGCACCATCGCCGCCGACTACGTGGCCAAGCAGCCGGGCGACGGCACGGTGCTGCACATGGCGCACATCAACAGCCATGCGCTGATGCCCAACCTGATGAAGCTGAACTACGACGCCGAGCGCGACTTCCAGCCGATCGCGATGGTGGGCGTCACGCCGAACCTGCTGATCTGCAATGCGCAGCAGCCGGCCAAGACGGTGAAGGAGCTGGTGGCCTACTGCAAGGCCAACGCGGGCAAGGTGAGCTTCGGCTCCGCCGGCCCCGGCTCGGCCCAGCACATGGCGCTGGAGATGTTCATGCTGCAGGCCGGCGTGAAGGCGATCCACGTGCCGTACAAGGGCTCCGGCCCGATGCTGACCGACCTGATCGGCGGCCAGGTGCAATACAGCTTCGACACCATGACGGCTGCCACGCCGCACGTGAAGAGCGGCAAGGCGATCGCCATCGCACAGACGCGCCAGAAGCGCGCCAGCGGCCACCCCAACGTGCCGACGATGGCGGAGTCGGGCTTCCCCGGCTTCGAGGCCACCACGTGGTACGGCCTGGTCGGCCCGGGCAAGCTGCCGGTGGGCCTGGCCAGGCGCATGAACGAGGACGTGAACAAGGCCCTGCTGATGCCCGACGTGATCGAGAAGCTGGAAGCCTCCGGCGCCGAGGACGGCGGCGGCTCGGTGGAGAAGTTCCGCGAGTTCATGCACGTGGAACAGGCCAAGTGGGCCAAGGTGATCAAGGACGCCAACGTCAGCGTGAATTCCTGATCGCGCCGTCATCCCCGCGCAGGCGGGGATCCAGGGCGCCCGCGTCCCGCGCGCTGCGCGCGTGCCCTGGGTCCCCGCCTTCGCGGGGACGACGCAAGAAGTACCTTTCGAGAAGAATCAAGCCATGACAGATACCTCGCGCCCGCTGCCCCTCGCGGGCGTTCGCGTCCTGGACATCAGCCAGGTGATGGCCGGCCCCTATGCCTGCATGCTGCTGGGCGACCTGGGCGCCGACGTGATCAAGATCGAGCCCCCGGGCACGGGCGACCAGACCCGCGGCTCCATGGGCTTCAAGATGAAGGGCGCCGACAGCCTCGGCTTCCTGAACATGAACCGCAACAAGCGCAGTGTCACGCTGGACCTCAAGACCGGGGCCGGCAAGGAGGCGCTGAAGACGCTGGCGCGCGACGCGGACATCCTGGTCGAGAACTACCGCCCCGGCGCGCTGCGCCGCCTGGGCCTGGGCTACGAGGTGCTGAAGGAGATCAACCCGCGCCTGGTCTACACCAGCATCTCCGGCTTCGGCCAGACCGGCCCCTGGGCCGACCGGCCCGGCTTCGACCTGATGGCACAGGCCATGTCCGGCGTGATGAGCGTGACGGGCTATCCCGATTCGCCGCCGGTGAAGGCGGGCGTGCCGGTGGCCGACATCGGCTGCGCGCTGTTCGCCATCTATGCCACGCTGGCCGCCTACATCGGCGCGAAGAACACCGGACAGGGCCAGTACATCGACGCCGCCCTGTTCGACACCGCGATGGCCTTCTCGGTGTGGGACACCTGCGACTGGTGGGGCACGGGCAAGCCGCCGCAGCCGCTGGGCACCTCCAACAAGATGACGGCCCCGTACCAGGCCATGGCCTGCGCCGACGGCCACTTCGTCATGGGCGCCAACAACCAGAAGCTGTGGGTGCAGCTGTGCCAGCTGATGGGCCGCGAGGAACTGCTGCAGGACCCGCGCTTCACCAACATTGCCCAGCGCCTGGCGCACCGCGCCGAACTGCAGGAGGAACTGGAGCGGACCTTCCGCACCCAGGGCAAGGACTACTGGGTCGAGACGCTGCTCGCCAACGGCATTCCCGCCGGCCCGATCCTCTCGTATCCGGAGGCCTTCGGCAGCGATCACGCGAAGGAGCGCCGCATGCGCATGGAGATCGACCATCCGGTGGAGGGCAAGGTGCCCAACATCGGCTTCGCGGTGAAGCTCACCGGCACGCCGCAGCAGGTGCGCCGCCATCCGCCGTTGCTGGGAGAGCACACCGAGGAAGTGCTGGCCGAGGCGGGCCTCTCCAGCGAGCGCATCGCGCAGCTGCGCGCCGAGGGGGCGTTCGGCGCCTGAGGCCGGGGAATGGACACGGAAGCTCTCCGGACCAGACCTCATTGACAGCGCCAGGGGGCGGATGCCGAATGCACGCGGCATCCACCCACTCCTGGAGACACCGCATGAAGGCTATCCTCGCGACCCTCTGTGCCGCCGCCGCGGCGCTGGCCTTGTCGGCGCCCGCCGCGGCGCAGAGCCCCATCGAGCTCAAGCTCGGCCACGTGGGCGAACCCGGCTCCATCTTCCAGCTCAGTTCCGACGAATACGCGAAGCGCGTCAACCAGAAGCTGGCCGGCAAGGTGAAGATCGTCACTTACGGCTCGAGCCAGCTCGGTGGCGACAAGGAGTTGATCCAGAAGCTCAAGCTCGGCACCGTGGACATGGCCGTGCCTTCCACCGTCATGAGCTCCGAGGTCGACCTGTACGGCATCTTCGAGCTGCCCTACATGGTGAAGGACCGCGAGCACATGAAGCGCATCGAGAAGGAGGTCTTCTGGCCCGCGCTGGAGCCGGCCACCGAGAAGAAGGGCCTGAAGGTGCTGGCGCTGTGGGAGAACGGCTACCGGCACATCACCAACAACAAGCGCCCGGTGCGCGTGCCCAAGGACCTGGAAGGCTTCAAGCTGCGCGTGCCCGAGGGCAAGTGGCGGGTGAAGATGTTCCAGGAATACGGGGCCAACCCCAGCCCGATGAAGTTCTCCGAGCTGTTCACTGCGCTGCAGACCGGCGTGATGGACGGCCAGGAGAACCCGTTCACGCAGATCTACTCGGCCAAGCTGCAGGAGGTGCAGAAGTACCTCTCGCTGTCGGGCCACGTCTACACGCCGGCCTACCTGCTGGTGGGCAAGAACAAGTACGAGCAACTGCCCGCGGACGTGCGCAAGGTGCTGGAGGACACGGCCAAGGAAGTGCAGGCCTTCGTCTACGCCACCGCGGAGAAGCAGGAGAGCGAATTGCTCGGCAAGCTCAAGGCGGCCGGGATGCAAGTCAACGAGGTGGACAAGAACGCCTTCATCGCCGCCAGCAAGGGCATCTACGACGACTTCGCCAAGGACGTGCCGGCGGCGAAGCCGCTGATCGAGAAGGCCGTGGCCCTCGGCAAGTAAAGGAACGCCGTACATGCCGCATACCGAAGCCGCCGCGCCCGCCACGGCCACGCAGCGTTTCCGTCGCCACTACGGCCTGCTGCTGGAATGGGTCGTGATGGCCCTCATGGTGACGCTCGCCCTCGAAGTCACGCTCGGCGTGGTGTTCCGCGCCATCGGCCAGTCGCTGGTGTGGTACGACGAGGTCGCATCCATCATGCTGGCCTGGCTGACCTTCTACGGCTCGGCGCTGGCTTCGGTGAAGCGCGCCCACATCGGCTGCCCCGAGGTGGTCGACCAGCTCCCGGCCTCCTGGAGGCGCTGGCTGGGCCTGCTCACCCAGCTGCTGGTGATCGCGTTCTTCGCGCTCCTCGGCTGGGTGGGGCTGCAGATCATGCCGATCCTGGCCGGCGACACCCTGGTGAGCCTGCCCTGGGTGCCGGTCAACGTGGCGCAGTCGGTGATCCCGATCTCCTCGGCGCTGATCGTGGTGGCGGAGGCCACCCACCTGGTGGACCTGTGGCTCGCGCGGCCGCAGGCGGTGAGCGGCGCGGCTCTGGCCGACGGCCTGCACTGAGGAGGCGGCATGGGAACGATGCTGTCGCTCTTCGGGGCCGTGCTGGGGCTGGTCCTGATCAACGTGCCGATCGCCGTGTCGCTGGGCATCGTCGCCGTGCTGGCGATGGTGGCCTCGCACGGTTTGTCCTCGCTGCCCAACATGCCCGTGGTGATCTACAACGGCGCCACCAACTTCCCGCTGCTGGCCATCCCGCTGTTCATCCTGGCCGGCGCGATCATGAATGCCTCGGGCATCTCCAGCCGGCTGATCGCCTTTGCCTCGGCGCTGTTCGGCTGGGTGCGCGGCGGGCTGGCGCACGTCTCGATCGGCGCCTCGCTGTTCTTCGCCGAGATCTCCGGTTCGGCGGTGGCCGACGTCGCGGCGCTGGGCTCGCTGATGATCCCGGGCATGAAGGCGAAGGGCTACCCGGCGCCCTATGCGGCGGCGGCGATGTCCTCGGCGGCCACGCTGGCGGTGATCATCCCGCCGTCGATCCCCATGATCCTGTACGCCGTGATGGCGGAGAGCTCGGTGGTGCAGCTGTTCGTGGCCGGCATCGTGCCGGGCATCCTCGGCGGGGCCGGGCTCATGGGCATGGCGAGCTTCCTCGCGCGCCGCTACAACCTGCCGCGCGAGGAGCGCTTCTCGTGGCAGCGCGTGCGCAAGACGGCGCGCGAGGCGCTGTGGGCCTTCCTCATGCCCATCATCATCCTGGGCGGGATCTTCGGCGGCGTGGTGACGGCCACCGAGGGCGCGGCGCTGGCGGTCGTGGCCGCCTTGTTCGTCGGCCTGTTCATCTACCGCGAACTGGACATGGCGCACCTGCGTGCCGCCATCATGGAAGGCGGGGTGCAGACCGCGGTGGTGATGCTGCTGGTGGCCACCAGCGCCTTGCTGGGCACCTATCTCACCGAGGTGCAGGCGCCGCAGGCGCTGGCGCGCGCGGTCTCGGAGTTCACGCAGACCAAGTGGGTGATCCTGCTGCTGCTGAACATCCTGTTCCTGTTCCTCGGCATGTTCCTGCACTCGGCGGCGGCGATCATCCTGGTGGTGCCGATCGTGATGCCGCTGGTGCGCGCCGCCGGCATCGACCCGGTGCACTTCGGCCTCATCGTTACCATCAACCTCGGCATCGGCCAGCAGACGCCGCCGGTGGCCAGCGTGCTGATGGTGGCCTGCTCGATCGCCAAGTCCTCGGTGTGGGAGGTGACCCGTGTCAACGTCTGGTTCATCGCCGTGCTGGTCTCGGTGCTGTTGCTGGTGACGTACGTGCCGGCCACGGGGCTGGGACTGGTCGATCTGTTCTACAAGTAGCGAAGGAAGAGTTTTGCAGGATACGGACAACAAGGGCCGCGTGCACCTGGCCATCGAGGGAGGCATCGCCTCGGTCACTTTCGACCGGCCCGAGGCGCGCAATGCGATGACCTGGGCGATGTACGAGCGGCTGCGCGCCATCTGCGAGCAGCTGCGCGAGGACCGCTCGGTGCGCGTGGTGCGCTTCCAGGGCGCCGGCGGCGAGGCCTTCGTCGCCGGCACCGACATCGCGCAGTTCCAGGAGTTCGACGGCGATCGCGGCGTGGAATACGAGCGCCAGATCGACGCCACCATGCAGCTGCTGGCCGGCCTGCCCATGCCCACCGTGGCGGTGGTGCAGGGCTGGTGCATCGGCGGCGGGCTCGCGATCGCGAGCACCTGCGACTTCCGCCTGGCCACGCCGGCCAGCAAGTTCGGCGTGCCGATCGCACGCACGCTGGGCAACTGCCTGTCGGTGGCCAACGTCGCCGGCCTGGTGGCCGCCTTCGGGCGCCCGCGCGTGCAGCGGCTGCTGCTTTTGGCCGACGTGATCGGCGCCGAGGAGGCGCAGGCCTGCGGCTACGTGCTGGAGGTCGCGGCGCCGGAGGCGATCGAGGCGGCGGCGCAGAAGCTGTGCAAGAAGCTGGCCTCGCTCGCGCCGGTGACGCAGCAGGTCAGCAAGGAGGCGCTCAACCGCCTGCTGCGCCACGACCTGCCGGAAGGGGAAGACCTGATCCGCCGCACCTACGGCAGCGCGGATTTCCGCGAAGGCGTGCAGGCCTTCGTGCAGAAGCGCCCGCCGGTCTGGCAAGGGCGATAGCCCTTCGGAAGCTGGGTCGGCGTCCTACGTCGCGGTTTGCGGCCGCTGCCTAGGATGGAAGCCAACTCTCAAGGGCGACCATGGCCGGCAAGCAGCAGCAATCCCTGATGGGCTCCAGGGCCCCCGCGCGTCCCGGCGATCCGATCGACCTGCTCGACTCGGTGGCAGGCGAGGAGGATCCGGGCGCGTCCCTCGACCTTCCGCGCGGCACCGAAGGCGGCTCCGACCAGCCGGCCGGGCAGGCGCCCGGCCAGCCGAGCGCGGCGCAGCGGCCGATGAGCCCCGGCGACGAAGCGCCGGTCGGCACGCCGGGTACCGGCGAAACGGTGTGTCCGAAGTGCGGCGGCAGCGGACGCCTCGGCGCCTCCGACTGCCCCGAGTGCGGCGGCACCGGCAGGATCAACGTCGGCATCGGCGGGGCCTGAAGAAGCTTTGAACGAATTGCTCGCACACGGCTTCTGAGCCTGCATCCCGGGATGCCGCAGTTCGCGCCCACCCGACGCACCCGGCTCCCCGCCATCCGCGCCCTGCCGACGCGCAAGGGACGCCTGGGCTACGTCCTCTCCGGCCACGGGCCGGCGCACGTCGTGCTGTTCAGCGGCGCGGGCATGAGCCTGCAAGGGTGGGAACCGCTCTATCCGGGCGTCGAGCGCATCGCCCGCGTCCTGGGCTGGAACCGTTTCGGGCTGCCGGGCAGCGACCGCCCGCGCGGGCCCCAGACTGGCTCGCACGTGGTCGCCTCCTTGCGCGAGCTGCTGGCGGCCACCCATCTCGCGCCGCCCTACGTGCTGGTGGCGCATTCGGTGGGCGGGCTGTACGCCAACCTGTTCGCGCGGCTGCATCCCGAGGAGGTGGCCGGCGTGCTGTTCATCGAGGCCACGCATCCCGGCGACCCGCTGGTGCTGAAGAAGCATGCGACGCAGGTCGAGCGGGCGCTGTCGCGGGTGCTCGCCTTGCCCAACGCATTGCTGCGTCCGAACCTGCACAGCGAGCTCGCGGGCGTGGAGCAGACCGTGCGCGAGATCGAAGCCGCGGGGTCCTTCCCCGACGTGCCGCTGCGCGTGCTCACGGGCGGCCTCACGCCGCGGGCGTGGCTGATGTCGCCGGCAGCGGTGGGCGCACGGCGCGCCAACCAGCAGGAGCTGGCGCGGCTGTCGCCGCGCGGCGAGCAGGTGATCGCGCAGAAAAGCGGGCATTTCCCGCAGCTGACGGAGCCGCGGTTGGTGTTGCGGGTGCTGGAGGAACTGATCGTGGAAGTGCGCACCGCGTAGGCTGGTGGTGAGCGCGCGCAACGCGCGCCGAACCCCAGCGCTCCGCTGCGCTCGCGCATCGCTGGGCTTCGGCCTGCGGCGCTCAGCACCAGCCTACGCGAGCCGCCGGGCCCAGGGGGTCACCGTGCTCAGAACCAGCGCCGCCAGCCGCTGGGCTCGTTGCCGGGA
>NZ_DASSVG010000648.1:0-2385 GCF_035706265.1 Ramlibacter sp.
GTGTCGAACAGGCTGAAGTGCTGGAACACCATGCTGATGCCCAGCGCCCGCGCTTCCTGCGGGTTGCGGATGTGGACCGGCTGGCCGTCGAACATCACGCTGCCCTCGTCGGGCTTGACGGCGCCGTAGATGATCTTCATCAGGGTGGACTTGCCGGCGCCGTTCTCGCCCAGCACGGCATGCGTCTCGCCCGGCTGGACCGTGAGCGACACGTCGCTGTTGGCCACCACCGAGGGATAGCGCTTGGTGATGTGCGCGAGCTGCAAGCGGGGGATGCTCACTCGTCTTGTCTCCACGTCTCTTGCGGTTTCAGGCCCGCGGCCGCCTGGCGCACGCGCTCGCGCAGCCAGCGCGCGGCGGCGGACTGGTGCGTGCGTTCGTGCCACAGCTGGTAGTACACGAGGGGCGGAAAGGCCACCGGGCATTCCAGCACCTGCACCGGCAGGCGCTCGCGGAAGCGCTCGCAGAACTGCCGCCCGGTGGTGAGCACGAGCAGGCTCGACGCCACCATGCGCGGAATCAGGCCGAAGTGGGCGCAGCGCGCCGTGATGTTGCGCGCCAGGCCCTGCTCCTCCAGGTATTCGTCGATCACGCCGCGGGCGCCGGGATGGGTGGGCGTCGGCGCGATGTGTTCGGCCTCGAGCCAGCTCTCGACGCTCCAGCCGCGCCGCACCGCGGGGTGGTCGCGCGCGACCATGCACACGATCTGGTCAGAAAAAAGTTGGCCCTGGTGCAGATCCTGCGGGGGCTTGAGCCAGTTGCCCACCACCACGTCGATCTCGCCCTGTGCCAGCCGCGCGTGGTAGTCGGAGGCGGCGGTCAGCGGATGGATCTCGATGCGCACCTGCGGCGCCTGCGCCTTCACCGAGGCCACCACCTGCGGCAGGAAGGCCGGGTCGAGGTAGTCGGCGGCGGCGATGCGGAAAGTCTGGTCCGCCGTGCGCGGCTCGAAGCCGCGCGCATCGGAGAACAGCATCTCCGCCGCGCGCAGGATGCGGGCGCTCGGCTCGATCATGCGCAGGCCGGCATCGGTGGGCACCATCGCGGGCCCCGAGCGCACCAGCAGCGGATCGCCCGCGAGCTCGCGCAGCCGCTTCAGGGCGGCCGACACCGCCGGCTGGTGCATTCCCAGCCGGAGTGCGGCGCGCGAGACACTGCGTTCCGTGAGCACGGTATGCAACACCCGAATCAAGTGGAGGTCTATCCTGTCGAAAAGCGGCTGGTCCCTCATACCTTCGCCTGCATTGCACGCATAACACGGTCCGTATGCGAAAAGCGGGGCCGGCCATTAACCTCGCTGCACGGCCGCGTACGGCCACCATTGCAGCGCAACCCCATGGAACCCAGGACGATCCGATTCATCCGCCGCGGCGAACTCGTCAGCTTAACCGATGTACCACCCGAGCGGACCCTGCTGGAACTGCTGCGGGAAGACCTCGGCGCCACCGGCACCAAGGAGGGCTGCGGCGAAGGCGACTGCGGCGCCTGCACCGTGGTGCTGGCCGAGCCCGACGGCGGCAGGCTCAAGTATCGCGCCATCAACGCCTGCATCCGGCTGGCGCATTCCATCGACGGCATGGCGCTGTGGACGGTGGAGGACCTGGCCGGACCCGACGGCGCCCTGCACCCGGCGCAGGAGGCGATGGTGCAGGCCCACGGTTCGCAGTGCGGATTCTGCACGCCGGGCTTCGTGATGAGCCTGTTCGGCATGTACCAGAACCACGTGCTGCGCGACGAGCCGGTCACCCGCGAGCTGGCGCAGGAGGAACTGTCCGGCAACCTGTGCCGCTGCACCGGCTACCGTCCCATCCTCGATGCCGCCCAGGCCATGGCGCAGCTGCCGCGCGTGCCGCAGGACGAAGCGGCGATCCTGCGCCAGCTGGAAGAACTGCGCGCGCGGCGCGCGCTGGCCGGGCCGCAGCCGTCGACCTCCTACCTCTCGCCGCTGACCCTGCCCGACTTGCTGCGGCTGCGCGCCGACCATCCCGAGGCACAGATCGTGGCCGGCTGCACCGACGTCGGCCTCTGGGTCACCAAGATGCACCAGCAGTTCGGTCAGGTGCTCGACGTGACGCAGGTGGAGGAGTTGCGGCGGGTGGAGCAGTACGAGCACCACATCGCCATCGGCGCGGCCGTGAGCCTGACCGCCGCCTTCGAGGCGCTCGCCGAGCAGCGCCCGCAGCTGAAAACCTTCTTCGCCCGCTTCGCCGGGCTGCCGGTGCGCAATGCCGGCACGCTGGGCGGCAACGTGGCCAACGGCTCGCCGATCGGCGACTCGATGCCGCTGCTGATCGCGCTGGGCGCGCACGTGGTGCTGCTCAGCGTGCGCGGGCACCGGGAGATGCCGCTGGAGGCGTTCTACACGGGTTATCGGAAGAACGTGCT
>NZ_DASSVG010000649.1:0-9625 GCF_035706265.1 Ramlibacter sp.
GGTGGTGGCCAACACCGAGGACGTCGGCGAACGCTTCGCCGAGGAAGCCCGCAAGATCGACTACGGCGAATCCGACGAGCGCGGCATCCGCGGCCAAGCCTCCCGCGAGGAGACGCAGGCGCTGCTGGAAGAGGGCATTGCCGTGCTGCCGCTGCCGCTGCCCAAGGGCCTCAAGGGTCCCCTGCAGTAAGCCTCCTCCGGGTGTAACCGGATGTTCTGACTTTCCGGCGTCCTCCTAGAATGCGCCTGACCGAACGTGGGCGGAGGGCGCATGGAGGCATCTGGCTACCGGCAGCTGGCACCGGGGGAACCCGCTCCGTGGTTCCGGCAGCGGACCACGGCAAAACCCGACTACGTGTTCGACACGACGGGCGGCCGCTACATCGTCCTGTGCTTCCTGGGCACGGCCCGGGATGCGGCCGGCCAGGCGGCGCTGGGCTTCGCGCAGGAGCACCGGGCGCTGTTCGACGACGAGCGCTGCTCCTTCTTCGGCGTGACCTCGGATCCGGACGACGCCGCCGCGGGCCGCGTCGTCCAGTCCGTGCCCGGCATCCGCCACTTCCTCGACTTCGACGGCGCCGTCGCCCGCCTGTACGGCGCGCTGCCCGAAGGTGCGCAGCCCGGCGATGACGCCGTGACGCACCAGTACCGGCGCATCTGGGTGGTGCTGAATCCGGGCCTGCAGGTCAAGGCGGTGCTGCCCTTCCGGCCCGACGGCAGCGACCGCCAGGCGCTGGCGACCCTGCTGGAGGGCCTGCCGCCGGTCTCGCACTACGGCGGCCTGGAGATGCACGCGCCCGTCATCATCATCCCGGACGTGCTGGAGAGCGCGCTCTGCGAAGACCTGGTCCGGCGCTACGAGGCCGCCGGCGGCACGCCTTCGGGCTTCATGCGCGACGTGGACGGCAAGACGGTCGCCCTGCACGACCCCGGCCACAAGCGGCGCAGCGACTACACCATCGAGGACGACGCCCTGCGGCGCCTGCTGCAGCACCGCGTGCGCCAGAAGGTGGTGCCGGTGATCCGCAAGGTGCACTGCTTCGAGGCCAACCGCATGGAGCGCTACCTGGTGGGTTGCTACGACGCCGAGTCCGGCGGGCATTTCGCCCCCCACCGCGACAACACCACCCGCGGCACGGCGCACCGCCGCTTCGCCCTGTCGGTCAACCTCAACGACGACTTCGAGGGCGGCGAGCTCGCGTTTCCCGAGTACGGCTGGCGCCGCTACAAGGTGCCGGCGGGCGGCGCCATCGTGTTCGCTGGCGCGCTGCTGCACACGGTGAGCGCGGTGCGGCGGGGCCGCCGCTATGCCTTCCTGCCCTTCCTGTACGACGACGCCGCCGCGGCCGAACGCGAGGCGAACAGCGCCTACCTGGCCGGCGGCGGCGGGTACAAGGCCTGGCCGGGCGGCGTGCCGCCGCGGAAATGACGCTCAGGTCATGAACTGCAGCGCCGCGAGGCGCGCGTACATGCCGCCGGCGGCCAGCAGCTGCTCGTGGCGGCCCGCTTCCACCACCCGCCCATGGTCCAGCACGACGATGCGGTCGGCCTGCTGCACGGTGGCCAGCCGGTGCGCGATCACGAGGGTCGTGCGGCCGCGCATCGCCGAGGCCAGCGCCGCCTGCACCATGCGCTCGCTTTCCGCATCGAGCGCGCTGGTCGCCTCGTCCAGCAGCAGCAGCGGCGGATCCTTCAGGATCGCCCGCGCGATCGCGATGCGCTGGCGCTGCCCGCCCGACAGCCGCACGCCGCGCTCGCCCAGGAAGGTGCCGTAGCCCTCCGGCAGCGCGCGCAGGAAGCCGTCGGCATAGGCGGCGCGCGCGGCCGCATGCACCTCCTCCTCGCTCGCCTCCGGCCGGCCATAGCGGATGTTCTCCAGCGCCGATGCCGAGAAGATCACCGGCTCCTGCGGCACCAGGGCGATGCGCTCGCGCAGCGCCTGCAGTTGCCAGTCGCGCACCGGCGTGCCGTCGATGGCGATGCTGCCCTGCTGCGGATCGTAGAAGCGCAGCAGCAGCTGGAACACCGTGGTCTTGCCCGCGCCGCTGGGCCCGACCAGGGCTACCGTCTCGCCGGGCGCCACCGCCAGGTCGAAGTCCGCCAGCGCCGGCGCCTGCGGCCGCGAGGGATAGTGGAAGCGCACCCGGTCCAGCTTCACCGCGCTGCCGCCGGCCGGGACCGGCGGCGCCACCGGGTCGGGGGGTGACACCACCGGCGAGCGGCTGGCCAGCAGCTCCATCAGCCGCTCGGTGGCGCCGGCGGCGCGCAGCAGATCGCCGTACACCTCGCCCAGCACCGCCACCGCGCCGGCGAAGATCGCGACGTAGAAGGCCGCCTGCCCCAGCTGGCCGGCGGTGAGCTCGTTGCGCAGCACTGCCTGCGTGCCCTGGTAGAGGCCCCACAGCATCAGCCCCGCATTGGCGATGATCACGAAGGCCACCAGCGCCGCGCGGGCGCGCGTGCGGCGGATGCCGGTGCGGAACGCGTTCTCGGTCGCCGCCGCGAAGCGCCGCGCCTCGCGCTCCTCCGCCGCGTGGCTCTGCACCACGGGAATCGCATTCAGCACTTCGGCGGCGATCGCACTGGAATCGGCCACGCGGTCCTGGCTGGCGCGCGACAGGCGCCGCACGCGGCGGCCGAACAGCATGGCGGGCAGAACCACCAGCAGCACCACGAGCAGCACCAGCGCCATCACGCGCGGGTGCGTCACCACCAGCATCGCCAGCGCCCCGGTGCCCATCACCAGGTTGCGCAGGCCGAGCGAGAAGGAGGAGCCGACCACCGTCTGCACCAGCGTCGTGTCGGTGGTCAGGCGCGAGAGCACCTCGCCGGTCTGCGTGCTCTCGAAGAAGGCGGGGCTCTGTTCCAGCACGTGGGCATAGACCGCGTTGCGCAGGTCGGCCGTGACCCGTTCGCCGATCCAGCTCACGAGGTAGAAGCGGCCGGCGGAAAAAATACCGAGGCCCACGGCCACCGCGAACAGCAGCAGGAAATGCTCCCGCAGCGAAACGATGCGGGCGCCCGGGTCGGCGCTCAGGCCGCGGTCGATCATCGTGCGCAGCGCCACCGGAAACAGCAGCATCGCCCCGGCCGCCAGCAGCAGGAACAGGCCTGCCAGCAGGATGCGCGAGCGGTAGGGCCGCAGGAAGGGCAGGAGCCCGGAGAGCGACTTCGGCGAGCGGGTCGGGGGCGCGGCGTCGGGCATCGGGGCAGTGTAGCGAGCGGCTTAACGGGGCTGACGCGGATCGGCGCGGCGGAGGCCGGCGGGCTTACATTGACAAGGTGATGACTCGCTCCGGACCCAAGCCGCCCGCGCGCCCCGCCGGCGGCCTCGACCAGCCCTGGTACGCGGGCGACCCGATTCCCGTGCCGGAGGTCGTGCAGAGCGACGGCGACACGGCCTGGCAGATGTTCAACGAGATCGCCCGCCAGCACGATGCCCGCTTCGCGCCCACGGCGCCGATGACGGTGCCGCCGCCTGCGCTGGGCGACGGCGCCTGGGCCGTCACCCAGCCGGCGCTGCGCGCGCCGCTGCAGGCGCAGAAGCGCGCCGCGCAGCCGCTGATCACGCTCGACGCCGCGATGCTGGTGGCGCGCAGGAACAACCGCGTGTGCCCGCGCCCGGTGCGCTGGACGGAATTCTTCGCCCTGCTGCCGCCGCGCAAGACGGCGCGCGGGGAGCTGCGTCCGCCAGCGCCGGTCACCGGCCCGGCCTGGGACGTGACGCCCCCGCTCACCAAGCGCCTGTGCTTCCGCGAGCACATCGAATGGGCGGAGAGCGCCGGCCTGCTCGAATCCGCCATGGCCTTCATGCAGTCCATGCGCGAGGACGAGTGGCTGCACATGGGCGAAGACTGAGGCCGCTTACCATCGCCGGATGGCCACCGCCTCCAGCGGCTACAACCTCGCGCGCTTCGACCTCGTCTCGATCCGCCTCGTCGTCGACTGCCTGCAGCAGGGCAGCCTGAGCGCCGCCGCGCGCGCATCGCACCTCGCCCTCGCGGCCGCCAGCCGCCGCCTGCGCGAGCTGGAGGACGCGGTCGGCGAGCCCCTGTTCGAGCGCCACGGCCGCGGCCTGCTGCCCACCAGCGCCGGCCGCGTGTTCGCGCGCCACGCGCTGGAGATGCTGCAGTCGCTGGACCAGATCGGCAGCGAGCTGGCGGATTTGAAGCGCGGCATCACGCGCCACATCCGCCTGTGCGCCAGCACGGCCGCGATCAACCAGTTCCTGCCGCCGCTGCTGGCGCGCCATGCGCGCGAGGTGCGGCACGTGCACGTGGAGCTGGAGGAGCAGGTGTCGAGCCTGGTGGCCGTCACCGTGCGCGAGGGCCGTGCCGACCTCGGCGTGTTCGTCGAAGGCGCCGACACAGAGGGCCTCGACTGCCGGCTGTTCCGCCGCGACGAACTGGTGCTGGTGCTGCCGGCCCGGCATCGCCTCAACGGCCGCGGCGCGATCGCGTTTTCCGAGGCGCTGGAGGAGGACTGGATCAGCCTCGCCGAAGGCGCGGCGCTGCTGCAGAAGCAGCACGAGGCGGCCCACGCCGCCGGCCGGCCGCTGAAGCTGCGCATGCAGGTGCGCAGCTTCGACGCGGTGTGCCACCTGGTGGGCTCCGGTCTCGGCATCGCGCTGCTGCCCAGGAGCGCGGCGCTGCCCATCGTCGGCGCGATGGGGCTGCGCTGGCGGGCCTTGAGCGATCCCTGGGCCTCGCGCCGCCTGCTGCTGGCCACCCGGCCCGGCATGCACGACGCCGCGGTGGAGCAGCTGGTGGGCTTCCTGGTCGAGCCTTCGCAAAAAGCGAAAGCTCCGCCCCGCAAAAGGCAATAGACGCCGCCCGCACGCGACCGCACACTGCGCGGATGGAGACCCCGAACGCCGCCGGCCCGCTGGCCGGCCTGAAGGTCGTGGAACTGGGCCAGCTCATCGCCGGCCCGTTCGCGGCCAAGACCCTCGCCGACTTCGGCGCCGACGTGGTCAAGATCGAGCCGCCCGGTGCCGGCGATCCGCTGCGCAGCTGGCGCCTGCTGAAGAACGGCACCTCCGTGTGGTGGCAGGTGCAGTCGCGCAACAAGCGCTCGCTGGCGCTGGACCTCAAGCAGCCGGAAGCGCAGGAGATCGTGCGCAAGCTGGCCGCCGAGGCCGACGTGCTGATCGAGAACTTCCGCCCCGGCGCGATGGAAGGCTGGGGGCTCGATCCGCAGCAACTGGTCGCGGCCAATCCGCGCCTGGTGGTGCTGCGCATCAGCGGCTACGGCCAGACCGGCCCCTACCGCGACCGTCCCGGCTTCGGCGTGGTGGGCGAGGCCATGGGCGGCCTGCGCCACCTGACGGCCGAACCGGGCCGGGTGCCGGTGCGCGTGGGCGTGAGCATCGGCGACACGCTGGCGGCGCTGCACGGCGTGATCGGCATCCTGATGGCGCTGCACGAGCGACAGCGCTCGGGCCAGGGCCAGGTGATCGACGTGGCGCTCTACGAAGCGGTCTTCAACTGCATGGAAAGCCTGCTGCCCGAATACAGCGCCTTCGGCGCCGTGCGCGGGCCGGCCGGCAGCGCGCTGCCCGGCATCGCGCCGACCAACGCGTACCTGTGCGCCGGCGGCGGCTATGCGCTGATCGCCGGCAACGGCGACAGCATCTACAAGCGCCTGATGGCCGCGATCGGCCGCGAGGACCTGGGCAACGATCCCGAGCTCGCGAACAACACGGGCCGCGTGAAGCGGGTCGAGGAGATCGATGCCGCCATCGGCGCGTGGACGAAGACGCGCACGGTGGACGAGGTGCTGCAGGCGCTCGACGCCGCCTCGGTGCCCGCGGGCCGCATCTACACCGTGGCCGACATCGCGGCCGATCCGCACTATGCCGCGCGCGGCATGCTGCAGCAGATCCGCCTCGACGACGGCGACACGCTCACGGTGCCGGGCATCGTGCCCAAGCTCTCGCGCACGCCGGGCGGCCAGCACCGCAACGCGCCGCGCCTGGGGCAGGACAGCGAGGCGGTGATGCGCGAACTGGGACTCACGGAAGAACAGATCGCCGGGCTCAAGCGCCGCGGCGTGGTCAAGGGCGAGGAATGAAGAAGCGCATCCACTTCAACGAGGTCGTCACGCGCGACGGCTTCCAGATCGAACCGGAATTCGTGCCCACCGACGCCAAGGTGCGGCTGGTGGACGCGCTCTCGGAGTGCGGCTACGCCAAGATCGAGGTCACGTCCTTCACCTCGCCCAAGGCGATCCCGATGCTGCGCGACGCCGAGGAGGTGATGGGCCGCATCCGTCGCGCACCGGGCGTCGAATACACCGTGCTGGTGCCCAACCTGCGCGGCGCCGAGCGGGCGATGGAGTCGCGCGCCGACGAACTGAACCTGGTGATGTCCACCTCGGAGACGCACAACCTGGCCAACCTGCGCATGCCGCGCGAGAAGAGCTTCGCGGCGCTGGCCGACGTGATCCGCTTCGTCGACGGCCGCACGCCCATCAACGTGTCGCTGTCCACCGCCTTCGGCTGCCCCATGGAGGGCGAGGTGCCGCAGGAGACGGTGCTGGGCTGGGCGCAGCGCTTCGCCGACCTGGGCGTGCGTGGCATCACGATCTGCGACACCACCGGCATGGCGCATCCGGCGCAGGTGGCGCGCATGTGCGAGGAGGCGCAGCGGCGCTTCCCCGGCCTGCAGCTCACGCTGCACTTCCACAACACGCGCGGCATGGGGCTGGCCAACGTGCTGGCCGCCGTGCAGGCCGGCATCGAGCGCTTCGACGGCTCGCTCGGCGGCCTCGGCGGCTGCCCCTACGCGCCCGGCGCGAGCGGCAACATCTCGAGCGAGGACACGATCCACATGCTGCAGGCCATGGGCCTCGACACCGGCGTCGACCTCGCCAGGCTGCTGCAGGTGGCCCGCGCGCTGCCGCAGATCGTCGGCCACGAAGTGCCGGGCCAGATCGTCAAGGCCGGCCCGAGCACGCAATTGCATCCGGTGCCCGCCGCCGTCGCGGAGCTGCGCGCCGCGCCCTGAATTCCTTTTTCGTCAATGCAAGAGGCGCCCGCGGGGCGCCATGGAGACTTCATGCCTGCGATCCAACGTAGAACCTTCCTCGGAGCCGCCGCCGCCGGTGCGGCCACCCTGGCGCTGCCGGCCCGGGCCCAGTGGGCCGGCAAGAACATCACGCTGCTGGTGGCTTCCGCCCCCGGCGGCACGACCGACATCTCGGCCCGCATGCTGGCCGAGCCGCTCGGCCGCATCCTGAAGGCCAACGTGGTGGTGGAGAACCGCGCCGGCGGCAACGGCAACATCGCCGGCCAGGCGGTGGCGCGCGCCAACCCCGACGGCACGACGCTGCTGGTGCAGTACTCCGGCTACCAGGCCATCACGCCGCTGGTGCAGCCCGTTGCCGGCTTCGACCCCGGCCGCGACCTCAAGCCGATCGGCCACCTGATCGACGCCCCGCAGGTGATGGTGGTGCGCAGCACCTTCCCGGCCAACACCTTCCAGGAGTTCCTCGCCTACGTGAAGGCGAATCCGGGCAAGGTGAACTACGCCTCCAGCGGCAACGGCGCGTTGCAGCACGTGACCACCGAGCTGCTGAAGGACCTGACGCAGACGCAGATGACGCACATCCCGTACCGCGGCACCGGCCCGGCGCTGACGGACCTGCTGGCCGGCAACGTGGACCTGACCATCACCACGCCGCCCCCGCTGCTGCCGCACATCAAGGCCGGCAAGCTGAAGGCCCTGATGACCACCGGCAAGACCCGCCTGCCGGTGCTGCCCGACGTGCCCACCGCCACCGAAACGGGCGTGGCGCTGGTGGCCTCGTCCTGGTTCGCCGTGTACGGGCCGGCGAGCCTGCCCGCCGACCTGCAGGACCGCCTCTCGGCGGCGGTGCGCCAGGTGGTCGAGACCGCCGAGTTCAAGCGCAAGGCCGAGGAGCAGGGCGCCAAGGCGATCCCGATGACGCCGGCCGAGCTGGCGGCGCTGGGAACGAAGGAGCGCGCCACCTGGGAGCGCATCGTGAAGCTGGCCAACATCAAGGCCGACTGAGCGGGCAGCGGTGTCGGGCCGGCCGCGCGGGCCGAGGCGTGACGCGCAGGCCGACTCCTGCCACCATGGAGCCCTGCACGCGCAGAGGAGTCGATCCATGCCGCATCCCCGCAAGCACATGAAGCTCTCCGGTGACCTCCACCCGCCCGAGGTGGAGGACTACGTCGGGGCGGGCGAGCGAGAAGGGGCGGACGAGGGTGAGGGTGAGCCCGTGCGGAGCGGCGCGACCGAGGCCGCCGCACCGCACGACGAAGGCGCAGGCCGGCCGCCAGGCCGGGCCGTGCCGGCCGTCCGGACCCTCGTCGTCTCCATGCCCTCCCGCCAATACGTCGACGCAGCCCGCGCCCAGGTGCGCGAACGGCCGCTCTTCACCGCGGCCGCGGCCTTCTTCGCCGGCTTCGCGATCGGCGTCATCACCCGCAGCCGCTAGGCAAGCACTCGCCGTACCCATCAGGCTTTGTCTGGGTGGGGGACGCCCCCGCGCCGGGTGATTCCCGAATGGGGGTGCCGACCACCCCCAGATTCGGGGACCCGGCACCATAGGGCCGCCCCGGTTCCGTGAAATCCTCAACGCTGGCGCCCACTTGCATGGGGGGCGCGGCACTCTCGCGCCGTTCGCGCAAGCCGGCACGCTTGATGCAATACATCACGCGGGAGCCTTCCAATGGGGGATGCCCACCGCACCGCGAAGTGCGACGCTGTTCCCCAGCAAAGGCTGAAGCCAGGTTACTCGGATGACGGGGGTCTGCCATGTGTCACGCTACTTACGGCAAGTTCCAGCTTCGGTTCCAGTCGCTGTTCACCAGCGGCCGCGGATTCGCCTTCCCATGCGACCACATGGGTCACGTGGACCTCGACGGCATGAGCGAACGGGCCCGCAACAACTACTTCTACGCCCGCGCCATGATCGGCCGCGAGCTGGCCTATCCGGCGGTGGAAGCGACCATCCTGCAGTGACGCGGGGAATCAGCCCCCGGTCGGCGGGCCCAAGCCGACCAGCGCCGCGGCCGCGGCGTCCCTCATTGCTTCACGACCGGAGGGAATTGAGCGGCATCGCATAATCCGGGGCTCACCCGAGGGACGAATGCGATGACCTACCCCAATACCCAGCTCTTCATCAACGGCCAGTGGCAGGATGCCGCCGACGGCCGTACGTTGCCGGTGTTCAATCCGGCCACCGGCAAGGAAATCGGGCGCGTCGCCCACGCCGGCAAAGCCGACCTCGACCGTGCGCTCGAGGCGGCCCAGAAGGGCTTCGAAACCTGGCGGGACATGACCCCCGCCGCCCGCAGCGCCATCATGCGCAAGGCCGCCGCCTTCATGCGCGAACGGGCTGCCGAGATCGCCCCGCTGCTGACCCAGGAACAAGGCAAGCCGCTCGCCGAGGCCAAGGGCGAGACGCTGGCCGCCGCCGATATCATCGAATGGTTCGCGGAAGAGGGCTTCCGCGTCTATGGCCGCCTCGTCCCCTCGCGCTTCAAGCCCGAGCTGCGCCAGATGGTGATCAAGGACCCGGTGGGCCCGGTGGCCGCCTTCACGCCGTGGAACTTCCCGATCAACCAGGTGGTGCGCAAGGTCGGCGCCGCGCTCGC
>NZ_DASSVG010000650.1:0-9597 GCF_035706265.1 Ramlibacter sp.
GCCGTCACCGAGCCGCTGGTCTCGAACTGCGTGGCCGCCGGCAGCAGGTAGACGGCGCGGTTGGCGTTGAGGTCCTTCGGGTCGCCGGGCATCGCCGCCATGGCCGCCGTGGCGGACGGGTACGGATCCACCACGACCAGCAGGTCGAGCTTGTCCATGGCGCGCTTCATCTCCAGCCCGCGCGTCTGCGAGTTGGGCGCGTGGCCCCAGTAGACGACGCCGCGCAGGTTGGAATCCTGGTCGATCAGCTCGTTGCGCTCCAGCACGCCGTCGATCCAGCGCGACACCGTGATGCCGGGCTTGGTCATCATGGTCGTGTTCTGGAAGCGGCCCTTGATCCAGTCGTAGTCGAGGCCCCAGACCGCCGCGTAGTGGCGCCACGCGCCTTCGGCGATGCCGTAGTAGCCGGGCAGCGAATCGGGGTTGGGGCCGATGTCGGTGGCGCCCTGCACGTTGTCGTGGCCGCGGAAGATGTTGGCGCCGCCGCCCGGCACGCCGATGTTGCCCAGCGCCAGCTGCAGGATGCAGGTGGCGCGCACCATCGCGTTGCCGATCGAGTGCTGCGTCTGGCCCATGCACCACACGATGGTGGAGGGGCGGTTCATGGCGAGCGTCTGGGCCGCCTTGAAGATCTCGGCCTCGGGCACGCCGGACGCCTCGAACACCTTGTCGGGCGTCCACTTGGCCAGCACGTCCTCGCGCACCTTGTCCATGCCGAAGACGCGGTCGTTGATGTACTTCTTGTCTTCCCAGCCGTTCTTGAAGACGTGGTACAGGATGCCGAACAGCACCGGGATGTCGGTGCCCGAGCGGAACCGGATGTACTGGTCCGCCTTGGCCGCGGTGCGGGTGAAGCGCGGATCGCAGACGATCAGCTTGGTGCCGTTCTCCTTGGCGTGCAGCATGTGCAGCATGGAGACGGGGTGGGCCTCGGCCGCGTTGGAGCCGATGTACAGCGCCGCCTTCGAATTCTGCAGGTCGTTGTACGAGTTCGTCATCGCACCGTAGCCCCAGGTGTTGGCGACGCCGGAGACGGTGGTGGAGTGGCAGATGCGGGCCTGGTGGTCGCAGTTGTTGCTGCCCCAGAGGCTGACGAACTTGCGCATCAGGTAGGACTGCTCGTTCGAATGCTTGGACGAGCCGATCCAGAACACGGAATCGGGGCCGCTGGCCTTGCGCAGATCCTGCAGCTTGGCCGCGATCTCGTCATAGGCCTGGTCCCAGGAGATGCGCTGGTACTTGCCGTTGACCAGCTTCATCGGATAACGCAGGCGGAATTCACCGTGGCCGTGCTCGCGGATCGCGGCGCCCTTGGCGCAGTGCGCGCCGAGGTTGATCGGCGAATCGAACACCGGCTCCTGGCGCACCCACAGGCCGTTCTCCACCACGGCATCGATGGCGCATCCCACCGAGCAGTGCGTGCACACGGTGCGCTTGACTTCGACCCGGCCGTCGCCGATGGCGGGGCCCTTGCCCTCCTCGGCCCGGGCCTTCTTCACCAGCGTGAGCGAGGAGGCCGCGATGCCCACGCCCAGCCCGAGGCCGGAGCGGCGCAGGAACGTGCGGCGATCGAACGTGGGCAGTGCCGAGGCCAGCCCGCGCTGGAGGCTGTGCACGAACGGTGAACGCGGGGCAGCCTGTGCGCCACCCGTCTTCTTGGTCAGCAACATGGAACCTCCGGCGGGTTAGACGAGGGTGGTCTTGTAGTAACGCTTGACGTGTTCGCTCAAGCGATAGCCGCCGCCCCGTTCGGGCTTGGGCGGCTCGGTCTCGTTGACGGACGCCTCGTTGACGGGGGACTTGGGCAGCGTGACCACGGCGGCAGTGGCGGCGCCGGCGACGGCGGCTCCGAGCATGAAGCCGCGGCGGGAAGGCTTGGCCTGCGATTCGGGCATGGATGTCTCCTTCAAGCTCTTATGAAATTCTCCACATAACTGTAGTGGAGCAATACTTTGACGGCAATCAAGAAAAGCCAAGCTCGCTCAGGGAAAACGCGAAGCATCACGCAATGAGAGGAACCCGACAGCGAACGCTGCGGGCGCACGGGGCACAAAGCCCCGCGTTCCGCCCCGACGAGTGGACGGAATAAACGCGACGCGAGGGAAAACGCTTAGAGCGTACGGACTAAGCGAGCATGTCGAAGCCTTGCGCTTCGACATTGATGAAGGCGCGCGTGAACTCGGCGAGCACGGCGTAGAAGCGCGCCTTCGGATGCGCGACGATGGCGTCGCACAGCTCGTGCACCCAGGGCTGCAGGTGCTCGGCGAAGAACTCGCGCTGGTGCGTGAGGTTGGCCACCGCCGCGTCGTCGCCGGCGATCAGGTAGCGCATCACTTCCAGCTCGTAGGCGATGTGGTCCTCGGTTTCCGGCATCGCCTCGTCGCGCCCGAGGCCGAGCACCGCGAGCGCGTCGCGCAAGCGCACGAGCGGCTTGTCGTTCAGGTAGCCGCTGATGTAGTGCGAGCCGAACAGGTAGACCTCGGGCTTGCCGACGCCGCCGAACAGGCTCTCGTATTCGTCGGCAATGGCGGCATCGTCCTGCGCGCGGGCGGCGCCCACCAGCGCGCGCCAGGGCTCCTCGAGGAAGGCGCCCTGCGACGGCGCCTCGGTGGGCGCGAGCCGCAGCGCCTGCAGCAGCTGCACCGAAGGGGCCGCGTAATAGAGCTGCGACAGCAGGCCGTAGATCTCGGCGCGCGCGGTTTCCTCGTCCAGCGCGCTGGTGGTGGGCAGGGAATCGCTCATAGATCGGTGATGCGCGCTTCGTCGCTGGCGGTGTAGATGTCGATCACGCGGCAGTCGCCGCACATCTTGAGACGCTCCACGGCCGCGCCCTGGAACATGGCGTGGCCGGCCAGCCGCCCGAGCATGGCCTCGATGGCGCGCAGGGTGCCGAACGGCTTGCCGCAGCGGATGCAGGCATAGGGTTGCGCCTCGTTCAGCACGCGCGGCTGCTTGCGCTCGGGCGCAGGCAGCAGGCGGGGCTGCAGCGTGATGGCCTGTTCGGGGCAGGTCTTCGCGCACAGGCCGCATTGCACGCAGTTGCCCTCCACCATGCGCAGCTGCGGCGCCTGCGGGTTGTCCTGCAGGGCGCTGGCCGGGCACGCGCCGACGCAACTCATGCACATCGTGCACTTGTCCTTGTCGACCAGGATCTGGCCGAAGGGCGCGCCGGCCGGCAGCGCGATGGCTTCCGGCTTCGCGCTCGCGTGTTCGATCAGGTGGTCGAGCGCGAGGTCGAGCGTGGTGCGCTTCTCGGCGGCCACGGCGAAGCGCGCGCGCGTCTTCGGCGTGGCGCCGCGGCGCGCGGCCAGCAGTTGCAGGTCCTGGTCGAGATCGCTCGCATCGCGGCTGCGCAGCAGGCTGAAATGGCGGCCCTGATAGCCCAGGCCTTCGAGGATCGCCTGCGCCACCTGCATCTGCTGCTCCAGCGCGTCGAGGTACTGCGGCGCCTCCTCGTTGGTCGCGAGCACGGCGACGTGGGTCGCGCCCTGCGCAACGGCCGTCAGCCAGAGCTCGATGCCGGTGCTGGCGGCGTGCCACACGGCCAGCGGGATCACGTTGGCCGGCACGCCCGCGGCGGCGCCCACCCGGGCGGCCCGCCCCAGTTCCTCGACGAGAGCCTGGCCGCGCTCCTGGCTGTGCAGCAGCAGGATGGGCGCGGTGCCGCCGGCGCGCTCGTAGGTGGCCAGCAGGGTGCGGATCTTCGTGCCCTGCTCGCCCGGCCGCGGCTAGGCGTACGTCATCGCGCCGGTGGGGCAGACCGTGGTGCAGGCGCCGCAGCCCACGCAGAGACTGGTGTTGACCTTGACCTGCTGGCGCGACTTCTCGCTGGCGATCGCCTCGGCCGAACAGATGTCCACGCAGGCGTTGCAGCCGACCTTCTCGTTGCGGCTGTGCGCGCACAGCTTCTGCTTGTAGGCGATGAACTTCGGCTTCTCGAATTCGCCCACCAGCTCGCGCAGCCGGATCACGGCGGCGAGCGCCTTCGGCCCGTTCTCCTCGCCCGGCGGCAGGTGGAAGTAGCCTTGCGGCGGCGCGTGCTGCAGGAAGGCGGGCTGCTGGCGCAGGTCGAGCACCAGGTCGTAGCTGTCCTCGTGCGCCACCGGCGCGCGGGTGAAGTCGATGGCGCCGGCCACGTCGCAGGCCTTGACGCACGCGCGGTGGCTCTTGCAGGCCTGCAGGTCCACCTGGTAGTCGAAGCCGATCGCCTGCTCGGGGCAGACGGCGATGCAGGCATTGCAGCGCGTGCAGAGGTCCAGGTCGATCGGGTTGTCCTGGGTCCACGCGAGCTGGAAGGCGCCGAGCCAGCCGGTGAGCTGGTCGATGCGGCCGCCCAGCACGGGGAAGCGGCGCTCCTGCGTGCCGCTGCCGCCGCGCGCGAACAGGGTCACGTCCAGGGTGTCGCCCAGCAGGGTGGCGAAGCGCTCGGCCTGCTCCAGCGGGCCGATCACGAGCAGGCGGCCTGCGCTCTTGTAGCTGACGGTGGGCACCGGCTCCGGCTCGGGCAGCCTGGCGGCGGCGAGCAGGGCGGCGATCTTGGGCGTGGCGGCTTTCGCGTCGCGGCTCCAACCGCCGGTCTCGCGGATGTTGACGAAGCGGACCGGGGAGACCGCGCCTTCGGTCTGCTGGCCCAGCTCGGCGAACAGGCGCTTTTCCTGGGTGCAGGCCACCACCACGTCGGCGCCGCTCTTCACGGCCTGCTGGAACGCGCCCGCCTCGCGGCGGCACAGCGTGGAGTGCAGGGTCAGTGCTTCATCGAGACTCTTCCCCAGGGCCTGGGGGTCCAGGGGCATCGTCTTGTTGCAGTCGCAGATCAGGATCGGCATGGTCTTCGGCCGGCGGTGATGCAGGCGCGGTCGGGGAGCCCGACTGTGCCACGATTCCGGCCTCGGGTTGATCCGCGACTTCCCTCGGGTCCTTGGTCTTCTTTTCCTGCTCTTCCTGCTCTTCCTCCTCGTCGTCGAAGAGCTTGAGGTACTTCGCGCTGGCGAGCTTGCGCAGCATCTCGGGCGGCAGGGGATCGGGCTTGCCGTAGTCGTCGATGTAGACGTCGAGCCCGTCCATCACGTTGAAGTGCGGATCGGAGAAGAGCTTCTTGAAGGCCGCGTTCTTGACTTCGGGGGCGACGTCGGGCTTGGCGAAGCGGGTGAAGTCGGAGGCGGGGGTGAGGGCCTGGGCGTCTTCGAGGGTGGGGGGTGGTGTCGGGGCCGCAGCCCCCTCACCCCTGCCCTCTCCCCCGGAGGGAGAGGGAGGAACAGCCTCCAGGCTCCCCGGCGCGGTCTCCAGGCTCCCTCTCCCGCTTGCGGGAGAGGGCAGGGGTGAGGGCTGCGGCCGCTCCGCCTCCGGCGCGACCTCCTCGCCCTTCCGCACCGCCTCCTTCCGCCGCGACCAGCGGCCCAGGAATCCTTCGGACACTCAGTGCTCCCCGCCGAACTTCTTGTGGGTGCTCACCGAGGCCGGCTGGCCGAAGCGGTCTTCCAGCCGGCGGAAGCTCTCCGGCCGCTTGCGCCGGCGCGGCTCGGGCACGTAGTGCTCCTGCGTGAACGCCCACATCCAGTCGATCACCTCCTGCGGCGCCGGCACCTGTTCCACCGTCTCCTGGGCGTCGAGCCAGCGGCCGGCATCGTGGTAGCTCAGGCTCACGATCAGCGGCCGCGGGATCGGCTCCTCGGCCACGCTCGGCTCCTCCTCCATGCGCCAGAGCACGAAGTAGCACGGCGCCGGGGAAGTCAGGTTCAGGTAGTAGCCCTCGCCGTCGTCGCGGAACAGCTCCACCAGGAAGCCGGGATGCAGCCAGCGCTCGCCATCCTCGCCGCGGTGCAGCAATCGCGGCTCGCCGCCGAAGGCCTCCTCGTTGGCGACCACCGAGTCGAGCTCCCAGCGCCACTGGGCCCAGGGGCTGGCCGTGCGCACCTTGCGCATGATCACGGCCACCTCGATGGAGGGACGCTCGATCATGGCGCGGCCCTCAGGTGCTCTTCGAGACCGTGATGGTCGGGAACCTGGACGAGAAATCCTTGCCCTTGGTGGCGATCTTGATCGCCACCTGGCGCGCCACGCTGCGGTAGATGTTGGCGGCCTCGCTGTCGGGATCCGCCACCACGGTGGGCTTGCCGCTGTCGGCCTGCTCGCGGATCTGCATCGCCAGCGGCAGCGCGCCCAGGTAGTCAATGCCCTTCTCCTGCGCGTAGCGCTTGCCGCCGCCCTCGCCGAAGATGTGCTCGGCATGGCCGCAGTTGCTGCAGATGTGCACGGCCATGTTCTCCACGATGCCGAGGATCGGCACGCCGACCTTCTCGAACATGGTCACGGCCTTGCGGGCGTCGATCAGGGCGATGTCCTGCGGCGTGGTGACGATCACCGCACCGGTCATGGGCACGCGCTGCGAGAGGGTGAGCTGGATGTCGCCGGTGCCGGGCGGCAGGTCCACCACCAGGTAGTCCAGGTCCTTCCAGTTGGTCTGCCGCAGCAGCTGCTCCAGCGCCTGGGTGGCCATGGGGCCGCGCCAGATCATGGCCTCGTCCTGGTTGACCAGGAAGCCGATCGACATGACCTGCACGCCGTGGTTCTCCAGCGGCTCCATGGTCTTGCCGTCCTCGCTCTCCGGCCGGCGCGAGATGCCCAGCATCATGGGCTGGCTGGGGCCGTAGATGTCGGCGTCCAGCACGCCCACCGTGGCGCCCTCGGCCGCCAGGGCCAGCGCCAGGTTGGCCGCGGTGGTGCTCTTGCCCACCCCGCCCTTGCCCGAGGCGACGGCAATGATGTTCTTGACGTTGGGCATCAGCTGCACGCCGCGCTGGACGGAGTGCGCGATGACCCTGGTCGTGATGTTGACGGAGACGTTCGACACGCCGGCCACGGACTTCGCCGCGGCCACCAGCGCCTTGCGCAGGGCCGGCACCTGGCTCTTGGCCGGATAGCCCAGTTCCACGTCGAAGGAGACGTCGCCGCCCTCCACGTGGACGTTCTTCACCGCCTTGGTGCTGACGAAATCCTTGCCCGTGTTCGGGTCCGTGACGCCCGCGAGGGCCGCAAGCAGTTGTTCCTGGGTGGCCATATAGCTTCGTGTCCGGTAATCCCGGCAGTGTACCCACCCAGAATAAAATGCCCGGCTCCCCAGGAAAACCCCATGCCCCAGCGCAAGCTCTTCGTCACGACCGCCCTGCCCTACGCCAACGGAAAGTTCCACATCGGCCACATCATGGAATACATCCAGGCCGATATCTGGGTGCGCAGCCAGCGCATGCAGGGCAGCATGGTGCAGTTCGTGGGCGCAGACGACGCGCACGGCGCGCCGATCATGATCGCCGCCGAGAAGGCCGGCCAGACGCCGCAGCAGTTCGTGGCGGAGATCGCCGCCGGCCGCAAGCAGTACCTCGACGGCTTCCACATCCGCTTCGACAACTGGCATTCGACCGACAGCCGGGAAAACACCGAGCTGGCCCAGGGGATCTACCGGCGCCTGAAGGCCAACGGCCTGATCGCCACCCGCACGATCGAGCAGTTCTACGACCCGGTGAAGGGCATGTTCCTGCCGGACCGCTACATCAAGGGCGAGTGCCCGGTCTGCCACGCGAAGGACCAGTACGGCGATTCGTGCGAGGTGTGCAGCAGCGTCTATTCGCCCACCCAGCTGATCGAGCCCTACTCCACCCTCACCGGTGCCCGGCCGGAGCTGCGCAGCTCCGAGCACTACTTCTTCCAGCTCTCGCGGCCCGAGGTGGTGGAGTTCCTGCAGGCGTGGACGCAGGACGGCAAGCTGCAACCCGAGGTGGCGAAGAAGGCCGGCGAATGGTTCGAGGCCGGCATGGCCGACTGGGACATCAGCCGCGACGCGCCCTACTTCGGCATCGAGATCCCGGATGCGCCCGGCAAGTACTTCTACGTCTGGCTCGACGCCCCGATCGGCTACCTGGCCAGCCTGAAGAACCACTTCGACAAGGGCCAGGCGAAGAACCACTGGCATCCGGCCTCGCGCACCGAAGCCAGCTTCGAGGAGTACGTGTCCGATCCCGAGGTGGAGCAGGTCCACTTCATCGGCAAGGACATCGTGTACTTCCACACCCTGTTCTGGCCGGCGATGCTGAAGTTCAGCGACCGCAAGACGCCCGACCAGATCAACGTGCACGGCTTCATCACCGTGAGCGGCGAGAAGATGTCCAAGAGCCGCGGCACCGGCATCGATCCGCTGAAGTACCTGGCCCTGGGCATGAATCCCGAGTGGCTGCGCTACTACATCGCGGCCAAGCTCAATGGCCGCGTCGAGGACGTGGACTTCAATCCCGACGACTTCGTGGCGCGGGTGAACGCCGACCTGATCGGCAAGTACGTGAACATCGCCAGCCGCGCCGTCAAGTTCGTGCCCGGGGGCAAGCTGGTGGCGGCCGACCTCTCCGCGCTGCAGGCGGGCCGGCTGGTCGAGACGGTCAAGGAGCTGTACGAGGCCCGCGAATACGGCAAGGCGCTGCGCGAAGTGATGGCCTTCGCCGACCAGGTCAACACGCGCTTCGATTCGGCCGCGCCGTGGAAGCTGGTGAAGGAAGGCAAGGGCGAGGAAGCGGCCCGGGTCTGCTCGGAATGCCTGGAGGCGTTCAAGGTCATGACCGCCTGCCTGAAGCCCGTGCTCCCGGAGCTGGCGGAAGAGGCGGAGAAGTTCCTGAAGTGCCAGCCGCTCGTGTGGGTGAACGCCGCCGAGCCGCTGGGCGAGGGGCACGTGGTGGGCGAATACAAGCACCTGATGCAGCGGGTGGAGATGAAGCAGGTGGATGCGTTGTTTGAGCCGCCTGCGGAAGCTCCCCCCTCACCCCAGCCCAACCGTCACCCCGCGACGCCTGAAGGCGCCGCGGGGACCCCGACGGCCGCAGGCGGGAGAGGGGGTGAACAGGCCGGGTTCCCCGGCGGGGAAGAGATCGCTCCGGAGATCACGATCGACGATTTCACGAAAGTCGATCTGCGGATCGCGAAGATCGTCAATTGCGAGTCCGTCGAAGGGGCGAAGAAGCTGCTGCGGCTGACGCTCGACATCGGCGAGGGGAAGACGCGCAACGTCTTCGCCGGCATCGCCTCGGCCTACCAGCCGGAGGAACTGGTGGGCAAGCTGACGGTGATGGTGGCCAACCTGGCGCCGCGCAAGATGAAGTTCGGCGTCAGCGAAGGCATGGTGCTGGCCGCCAGCCACGCCGAGGACAAGGCCGGCGGCATCTACGTGCTCAACCCCTGGCCCGGCGCGCAGCCGGGGATGCGGGTTCGCTGAGCGCGGCCTGCGCGCGCACCCACTGCGAGAACGCCTCCGCCGCCGGATGCGCCGCCAGCGCACGGCGGCGGCACAGGTAGTAGCCGCGGCCCGTCGAGGCCACGCCCGGCACCGGCATCGCCAGCCGCCCCGAGGCGAGATCCGCTTCCACCATGCACTTCTGCACCACGGCCACGCCGCGGCCCGCCCGCGCCGCCTCGATCAGGTTGATCACCAGGTCGAAGCCGCTGCCCTGCCAGCCCGCGGGCAGCTTCGCGCCCACCGCTTCCGCCCACAGGGCCCAGTTCTCCGGATAGGTCGAGTGATAGAGCAGGGGCTGCGCGAGCAGGTCGCGCGCGCTGTGG
>NZ_DASSVG010000651.1:0-14765 GCF_035706265.1 Ramlibacter sp.
GCGTTGCGCGACGCCCGCACGCTGCTGGCCCAGGCCGCGGAAGGCCAGTGGTCGCTGCTGGACTACCTGCCCGCGATCGAGGCGGAGATCGACTGCTTCCGCGGCGAGCACGCGCGCGCCCTGGCCGGCGCCGACCAGGCCATCGCCCGCGCGCAGGCCGTGGGCGGCTTCTTCGCCGAAGCGATCGCGTGGCGCGCCAAGGCAGTGGCCGCGGTCCGCTCGGGCGCCGCCCCGGATGCGGCCCAGGCGATCTTCGACCGGGCGCTGCGCCTGCACGAGCAAGGCGGCGCCCGGGCGGAACAGGCCTACTCCACCCTCACCTGGGCCCATGCGCTGGACCAGGCCGGCCACGCCGAGCGGGCCCGGCTGGCCGCACGGGCCGCCCGCGACCTCGCGCGCGCGCACGGCTTCGCGCTGAGCCGCTGCGAATACGGGGCGTGGGCGATGCTGTGAGCCTCAGGCCCAGGCCTGCAGCACCGCGTCCAGCGGCTCGCCGAAGTGATCGGGGTCCATGCCCTTGGTGGACGCGTCGCCGCCGGTGTCGAGGAAGAACAGCAGGTCGTGCGCCCGCAGCGCCTGGAAGTAGAGCTTGCCGTCGGCCGGCTGCAGGGCCGAGCGGATCGCGTCGCCGATGCGCTTCACGTCGGCAGGCCGGCGGATGCTGTCCTTGTCGAAGCCGACGCGGATCCAGCGCAGGCCTTCGCCCCGGAAGAAGTGCACCGCGATGGGCGGGTCCTGCGCGAGCTGCAGCAGCCGGTCGCGGATGGCCCCGGCGGTACCGGCGGGGAGTTCGAACGGAAGGCCTTTCTCGGGCAGGGGGACGTCCCACGGCACGGGGTCCCACTCATTTATATGAAGCATGGCGTCCTCCTGGCGTCGCGCAGAGAATAGGCGAAGAACATCGGATTGGACAGGAGGAGAGATCGTGAAACCCAACGGAACGAAGAAGCGCGCCCTCGCGCTGGCCGGCGGCGGCCCCGCCGCGGGGCTGCACATCGGCGCCCTGCAGGCCTTCGAGGAGGCCGGCATCCAGTTCGACGTGTTCGCCCTCTCCTGCGTCGGGGCGTGGGTGGGCATCGTCTACAACACCCGTCCCGAGCGCGACGCGCAGGGCCGCGGCCGCGCCGCGCAGACCTACGAGTTCTTCGAGCGCTACTGCTTCCGCGACGACGACTCCTACGCCTGGTTCCCGATGAACCGCGGCTTCGCGCCGGACTTCATCGCCTTCTGGTCGGCGCTGGCCAGCTTCCCCTTCTCGCGCGACAACGACTGGAGCAAACTGGTGCCGTCGTCCACGGAGGCGTGGGCCTCGATGTTCCGCTGGCTGGCGCCCTGGGCCGAGGGGCGCTTCCCCACCCAGCAGGAGATCAACGCCGGCATCCTCAACGACTGGCTGGCCGTGAACCCGGCCACGCGCTACTTCACCTCGCTCGCCTTCAAGTCGCAGATCAACGGCCTGGCCCGCATCTACTACCAGGACAGCCACGTGCTGGAAGAGGCGTTCCAGGGCGACCGGCTGGCCCACGTGGAGCCGGACATCTACCACAACGCCTGGCGCATGCCGCGCGGCGAGGAACCGGGGCGCATGCAGATCTTCCACAACCGCCCCGACCCGGCCAAGCCCGGCCACGGCGAGTACCTGAAGATCACCAAGCAGTCGCTGTGCGCGTGTTCGGCGCTGCCCTTCATCGAGGAAAGCCTGAAGCTGGAGGACGGCTACGAGTACACCGAAGGCGCCCTGGTCGACACGGTCAACTTCGCCAACCTGCTGCGCGATCACAGCGATCTCGACGAGGTGTGGGTCAGCCGCATCGTCGACGACAGCCAGGTGCAGCCGGCGCGCAGCCTCGCCGACTCGCTGGCCAACCTGCCGATGCAGTTCGCGGCCGAAGTGGGCGAGGACGACATCAAGCTCTTTCGCCAGCACCTGCTGAACCAGTCCTTCATGCGGCCGCGGGTGGTGGAGATCCCGCTCAAGCCGCGCACGCAGGTCTGCTTCCACTGGAGCCACGCCAACCTGAAGCAGGGCCGCGACGAAGGCTACGAGGCGGTGCGGCGGCTGCTCGCGTTCGATCCGCAGCTGGCGAGCAATGTGGCGGCGCCGCAGCGGGCGACGGCGAGCGCCTCCGTGGCGACCCTCGCTGCGGCTGCCACGACCAGGGCCAAGGCCCGGGCCAAGGCCACTGCGGCGAAGGCGCAGCCGGCTTCGGCCGGCCCGAAGCCGATCACGACGCGCCCTTCTCCTGTACCAGCAGCCCGAGCGCAGCCCAGTCCAGCTCCCCGCGGCCGCTCTCGCACAACTCGCCCACGAGCTGCGCCGCGATAGGGGCGCCCTGCAGCCTGGCGCCGCCGCTTTGCGCCGTCTCCAGAGCGATGCGCAGGTCCTTGCGCATCAGGCGGGCGCGGAAGCCCGGCACGTAGTCGCCCTCGATCACGCGCTGGCCGTGCCGCTCCAGCACCAGGCTGCGTGCCGTGCTGGCGAGCAGCACCTCGCGCATCACGTTCGGGTCCACGCCCTGCGAGCGGGCCAGCGCGATCGCGTCGGCCACGCCCAGCAGCGCCCCCGCCACCGCCACCTGGTTGCAGGCCTTGACGGTCTGGCCGGCGCCGACCTCGCCCACGTGCGTGATCGACTTGCAGAAGGCGCCCATCACCTCGCGCAGCGCCGCCACGGCCTCGCCCGGGCCGCCGACCATGCAGGCCAGGGTGCCGGTCTCGGCGCCCTGCTGGCCGCCGCTGATCGGCGCGTCGAGGAAGGTGATCCCCTGCGGGGCCAGGCGCTGCGCGAAGGCGCGCGCCGAGGTCGCGGCAATGGTGCTGGTGTCCACCACCACGCTGCCCGGCGCCAGGCCCTGCGCCAGCCCCGCCTCGCCGAACAGCACCTGTTCCACCGCGGCGTCGTCCGACAGGCACAGGAACACGAGCCGGCACGCCCGCGCCAGCGCCGCCGGCGAATCGGCCCGCTGCGCACCGGCCTCGACCAGCTGGCGCGCGGCGTCGTCGCGGCGCGCGAACACCTGCAGCGCCCGGCCTTGGCGCAGCAGGCAGTGCGCCATGCCGCGGCCCATCACGCCCAAGCCGATGAAGCCGACCGGCTGCTCCCTGCGGATCTCGATCATTTCGCCTTGTCCTTCTCTCGTTGCGGGCCCGATCATGCCGCAGCCGGCCGCCTGGGCCGGGAACGAAACTGGAGGGATGCAGATCGACAGGGTCGACGTGCTGCGCACTACACCGCCAACAGGTGCTTCCGGCTCGCGCCCCGCACCGCCGTCACCGGCAACGCAGTGTCGAAGGAGGCGATCACGCCGCCCCGGCGGACCGCCAACGCAAGGAGGTAGGCGTCCGTGACCTGCCGATGACCGTGCAGCCGGCTGAAGTCCACGAGCGTTTCGTCCAGCAGGGAGACGTCGTCGGACCAGAACTCGTGATCCACGCCCTCGGCGAGCGACCGCAGCCCCTGCGCGATCTGCTCCGGGGAGGCGCGAAGCGTCGCCGAGTACGCAGGCGCGCTCATGATGCGGATCACGCCGTTCTCCACGATCGGGCAGGTGGCGATCTGGCGCGGAGCCGCATCGAGCCACTCGTTGGCCCGCCGCGCAAAGACGTGCGCATCGTCGAGCAGCGCGATCAGGACGTTGACATCGAGCAGCACGCGCGGCGCGGCGGACAAGTTCAGACCCCTTCGGCGTCCTGCAACCCGCGGACGTGCTCGAGCGTGACAACCTCGTCGCGCTGCGGCAGCACGGCAAAGCGGCCATGGCGCCTGGCAGGCGTGCTGCGCCCGCCAGGCTGCGCGGGCTGCCTCAGCGATTCGCGCGCGAGCGCCGAGATCACGGCCCCCAGCGACTTGCGCTCGCGTGCCGCATGCTCCTTCGCTGCCAGCAACACGTCGTCGTCGATGTCGAGGGTGGTGCGCATGGGTGAAGAATTGATGTCATCGCATCATAGCATCAAGCAGGGCGCTGGGCAACGGCGGCTCTGCCGAGCCGCGCTCAGCGCCCGGACAAGGCCGCGATCGAGCCGCCGGACTGCTCCAGGCGCTGGCGGGCGGCGGCGGCGTCGAGGCCCAGGCGCGACATCACGATCGCGGTCTTGACGTGGCCGCCCGCGGCATCGAGCAGGCGCTCCGCCTCCTCGCGGGCGACACCCAGGGTCTCCATCAGGATGCGCTCGCCGCGGTCCTGCAGCTTCTGGCAGGTGACCTGCAGGTCCACCATCAGGTTGCCGTAGACCTTGCCGGTCTTCACCATGGAGGCGGTGCTGATCATGTTCAGCACCATCTTGGTCGCGGTGCCGGCCTTCATGCGCGTCGAGCCGGTGACCACCTCCGGGCCCACCAGCGGCGCGATCACCACGTCGTGCGCCTGCAGCAGTTCCTCGGAGGGATAGGTGCACAGGAGGAAGCCGGTGCGGGCGCCGCGCTCGCGGGCGCGCTTGAGCGCCCCATGCACGAACGGCGTGGTGCCGGAGGCGGCGATGCCGAGCACGAAGTCGCGCCCGTCCACGGCGCGGTCGTCCATGGCCTGGGCGCCGTCCTCGGGGATGTCCTCGGCGCCTTCCTGCGCGCGCAGCAGCGCCTCGTAGCCGCCGGCCATCACGCCCTGCACCAGTTCCGGCTCGGTGCGGTAGGTGGGCGGCATCTCGGAGGCGTCGAGCACGCCCAGCCGCCCGGACGTCCCGGCGCCGACATAGATCAGCCGCCCGCCGCGGCCGAAGCTCTCGACCACCAGGTCGATGGCGCGCGCGATGCGCTCGCGTTCGTCGCTCACGGCCGCGGCGACGAGCCGGTCCTCCGCGTTGATCAGGTCGACGATCTCGAGCGAGGACATCTGGTCGATGCGCAGGCTGCGCGGGTTGCGCTGCTCGGTCAGCCGCGCATCCAGCGGCGGCTTCGCGCTCGGGTTCGGCTTGCGCGCGGCGTCCATGGTCTTGGGGGCGTCCTCCAGCTTCACGTCAGGCATCTCGATGTCCCATCGTAGAGGTGATGCCATCCTCGCGCCATCGTGGGGTCAAGGCTGTAGGACCCCTGAGCGTATCCATGTGCGCGCCCGGTGGCGGCACAGCTACAGCGCGTCGCGCAGCCGGTAGTACCACATGCCCAGCACCAGGGCCGGCGTGCGCATCAGGGCGCCGCCGGGGAAAGGCAGGTGCCGGATGCGCGCCAGCAGGTCGAAGCGTTCGGCCTGGCCGGCGATGGCTTCGGCCACCATCAGCCCCGCCATCCCGGACAGCGCCAGCCCGTGGCCCGAGAAGCCCTGCACGAAATAGATGTTGGCGCCGAGCCGGCCGAAGTGCGGCGCCATGTTCATCGTGATGTCGACGAAGCCGCCCCAGGCGTGCTCCACCTCCAGGTCGGCGAGCTGCGGGAACACGCCGGTCATGCTGCGGCGGATGTGGCCGATGAGGTTGCGCGGCGTGGTGGCGCTGTAGCTGTCGCCGCCGCCGAACAGCAGCCGGTCGTCCGCGCTGAGGCGGAAGTAGTCGAGGATGAAGTTGGTGTCGGAGGCGGCGCAGCGGCTCGGGATCAGGGCCGCCGCGCGTTGCGCCGCCATGCGCTCGGTGGCCACCATGTACGTGCCCACCGGCATGATGCGCGAACTCACCTCCGGGGCGATGGCGTCGCCGTACTCGCCGAGGTAGACGTTGCCCGCCAGCACCACGAACTCGCAGGTGCATTCGCCCTGGGCCGTGCGCACCACCGGCCGGCGCCCGCGCTCCACCAGGAACACCGGCGAGTTCTCGAACACGCGCACGCCGGCCACGCTGGCCGCGCCCGCCAGCCCCAGGCAGTACTTGAGCGGATGCAGGTGGCCCGAGCCGGCGTCGTACACGGCCGAATGGAAACGCGGGCTGTCGACCCACTGCCGCATCGCACGGGTGTCCACCCACTGCAGCGGATAGTCGTAGCGGGACTGCACGTGTTCCATCCAGCGCCGCAGCTCCTGCGCCTTGCGCGGCCGGGTCGCGAGGCTGAGGTAGCCGGGCTGCCACTCGCAAGCGATGCCGAAGCGCGCGATGCGCTGCTGCAGCAAGCGCATCGCATCGACCGTGATGTCCCAGGCGCGGCAGGCTTCGTCGGCGCCGAACTGGCGCTCGATCGCCTCCTCGCCGTCGCTGCCGAAGCCGACGATCACCTGGCCGCCGTTGCGCCCCGAAGCGCCCCAGCCGAGGCGCTGCGCCTCCAGCAGCACCACGGCGTAGCCGCGCTGGGCCAGCTCCAGCGCCGCCGACAGGCCGGCGTAGCCGCCGCCGACCACGCACACGTCCGCCTGCAGGCGCTGCGCCAGCGCGGGCTGCGCCGGCGGCCGCGTCACGGTGGCCTCGTAGTAGGAGTTCTCGACGACGCCGAGCTCCTTCTTCAGCAGGATGGGCACGGCAGGGCCGCGTCAGCCGACGCGGAAATTGAGGAACTGCCAGGGATCGTCCGGGTCCTTGGGCTCGGGGAACAGGCGGGTGCGGCCGGCCAGGGGCGTCCAGTCGCCCCAGACGCCCACCAGCTCGCCGAGGTAGGGGCGCGCGGCTTCCATCATGGCCTCGTGGTCCATCTCGTCGGGCTCCACCACGCCGGCCTCCGGGTGGCGCAGGGCCCAGGCGATCGCCCCCAGCAGGCCCGCCACCACCTGCAGCGAGGTGGCGTTGTTGTACGGCGCGAGCGCGCGGGCCTGCCCGATGGCCAGGCGCGAGCCATACCAGTAGACCCCGCGCGGGTTGCCCATGAGGAGCACGCCCAGTTCGTCCATGCCTTCCACGATGTCGTCGCGCAGGATGCGGCGGCGCGGCTGCAGCCTCCAGTTGCGCCCGGCCAGTTCGTGCAGCGAGGCGACGGTGTCGTCGCTCGGGTGGTAGGCGTAGTGCACCGTGGGGCGGTAGACCACGGCGCCGCCCTCGCGCAGCGTCAGGTAGTCGGGGATGGAGATCGATTCGCCATGCGTCACCAGGAAGGCCTGGTAGGGGCCCTGCAGCGGCGTCCAGCTGCGCACGCGGGTGGCGATGCCGGGCCGGTTCAGCATGATGGCGGCGTCGCAGCCGTAGCCGTGGCGCAGCGCGTCGGCAGGCCAGTGCCGCTCGTGCGTGCCCCAGCCCAGCTCGGAGGGCTGCAGGCCCTCGTCGACGAAGCCGTCGACCGACCAGGTGTTGACGAACTCGCCGCGCTGCTTGCGCGGCGCCGCCACCTGGGTGTCGCGTTCGGCGATGTGGATCACCTTCACTTCCAGCCGGCGGGCCAGCGCCGCCCACTGCTCGCGCGTGGAGGGCGGCTGCACGTCCAGCCGCAGGTCGGAGGCCATCTTCAGCAGCGCCACCTTGACGAAGCAGGAGACCAGGCCCGGATTCGCGCCCTGCGTGATGCAGGCGGTGGGCGCGCGCGGATGGTCGCGGCGGAAGGCCAGCATTTCCTCGCGCAGCGCGTAGTTGGAGCGCTGGGTCGGCGGCAGGTCGGCATCGACGTAGCGACCGGCCCAGGGCTCGCAGCAGGCATCGAGGTACAGCACGCCGCGCGGCTGGCAGAAGCGCACCAGCGCCAGGCTGGAGACGTCCACCGAGACGTTCAGCAGGAAATCGCCCGGCCCGAGCAGCGGCGCCAGCACCGCTTCGTAATTCTTTTCGGTGAGCGCCTGCACCTGCAGCGGCACGCCGAGCGAGCGCGCGACCTCGGCGCCGTCGTCGCTCGCCGTGACGATGCGCACCTGCGCCGGCCGGATGCCGAAGCTGTCGAACAACAGCGGCAACAAGCCCTGGCCGATGCTGCCGAAACCCAGCACCACCACCCGACCCGTGAACGATCCCAGCCTGCGCGAAAGACCCATGCGGCGGCTCCTGCCCTGACGCGCGAGCGTACCTCAAGGTGCCGGCGCGCGGGTCCGGGGCAGCCCGCTGGCGTGGCCGGTGCCTTGGCCCGCTAGCGCACCGCCGCCCACAGCAGCGTGAGGCCGGAGCACAGCATCAGGGCGTCGACCAGGGTGCGGTAGGCGCCGGGCGTGAGCGCCAGCACGATCGCGCGGCCGATGAAGGAGCCGGCCATCAGCGAGCAGCCGACGATCAGGCCGTCGAGCGCCACCGAGGGCGGCAGCGCGCCCAGGGCCTGGAAGGCCGCCACCTTGGAGCCGTACATGCCGATCGAGGCGGCCGCCTCCGTGCCGAGCAGCCAGCCGCGCTCCAGGCCGTAGAAGGTGAAGAGCGGCACGGTGAGCGGTCCGGTGGACACGACCAGGCCGGTCAGGACGCCCAGCGGCGCGCCGAGCAGCGCCAGGTGCAGTCTCGTCAGCCGGAAGGAGCGCAGCGCGAGCCAGCGCCGCAGCGGGATCAGCGAGAGGAAGAACACGCCCAGCGCCAGTTCCGCGACGCCGGGCGGGATGGACAGCAGCAGGCGCGCGCCCAGCACCGCGCCCGGCACGGCGGTGGCGCAGTAGGCGAAGCAGGCGGGCCAGTCGATCTCGCGCCGCCAGGCGATCACGCGGCCGGCGTTGCCCATGATGGCCGCGATGGCCATGATCGGCACCGCCTGGCGCGGGCCGAACAGGATCACGAGCACGGGCATGAGCACGATCGAGGAGCCCGTGCCGATCACGCCCCCGAGCGTCCCCGCGCCCAGCCCCACGACGAGGACGAAGAGGTATTCCACCGCGGCGCATTCTGCGGTCCGGCTGGCGGGGCCGCAAGCCGCGGCTTCAGCCCACGGCCATGAAGCGGGCGTAGTCGGCCGCCGTGATCGACCAGGCCTGCGCGAAGCCGCCCACCACGCGCAGCGCCCGCGGCTCGATCACGAAGAGCGAGAAGTCGGCGAAGCCGAACATCTCCTGGCTGTTGGGAAAGCGCGAAAGATAGGCCTCGCGCGCCGCCGCGTACAGCGGCGCCTCCGGCCCGCAGGCCACCGCCTGGCCCTGGACCGTGACGCGGGGCAAGGCCTGCGGCGGGACCTCGGGCGTGCGTTCCTCCGTCACCAGCAGGCTCACGCCCGGATGCAGCTCCATGTCGCGGGTGTGGGTGGCGAGCCGGCTCACGTGGATGACGAAGGCCCCCCCGGGCGCCAACGCGTAGGGCACCATCGAAACGTAGGGTTCGCCCTTGTGCAGCGTGCCGAGCGCGGCCACCTCCTGCCGCTCCAGCAGCTGCCGCATCGCCTGTGCCTGCATCGCATCCATGCCTGTGCTCCCGGCGCCGCAGATTACCCGAGGACGGGCGGCCGCGAATGATCTTGCGCAAGCGCGGCGCCGCTTTTTGATTGATGAGCGCAGGGCGGTCCAGTAGACTGCAACATGTGATTACAGGCCGGACTTCCGGCGGCCCCCTGCCGCCCAGGCGCAGCGGAGCCGCGCCATGAGACGCTCCCTGCTCCAGGCCTGGCGCGGCGCGGGCGACGGCCGCACCTTCCAGCTCACCCGCTATTTCACTGCCACCAGCCTGCTCGCCTTCGTCGTGCTGGCGATCGTGCTGTACCTGCTGGAGCTGGGCGAACAGCGCTTCTTCGCCTCGGCCCAGCGCGAGAACGGCGCCTTCCTCGCGACCGTGCAGGCCCAGTTGCTGCAGGAACACAAGGAAGCCGGCCGCACCAACCTGGTGGCCGTCCACGAAGCCGGCCACGTGACCCTGGCCCACGTGTTCGCCAACGCCGTGTGGAACTCGCACTTCGCGCCGCTGGTCGCGGCCGCCCAGGCGGTGCCGGTCGAGCGCTGCCGGGCCCCGGCGCTGGAAGCGCAGGGCGGCACGCCGGCGGCCCTGCAGGCATGCGTGGCCGAACTGCGGCGGCAGGTGACCGCCCTGCCCGGCTTCTCCGACGTCGACGCGCCGGTGCGCGCCCTGATGCGGCGCACCAACGTCTTCAAGATCAAGGTCTACGACCTGCGCGGGCTCACCGTGTACTCCTCCGAACTGGCCCAGGTGGGCGAGGACAAGTCGGAGAACCGCGGCTGGCGTTCGGCCGTCGCGGGCCGCCCGGCCAGCGAGCTGGTGCACCGCAACCGCTTCAGCGCCTTCGAGGGCCAGGTCGAGGACCGCGACCTGATCCAGAGCTACGTGCCGGTGCAGATGGCCCGCGGCGGCATCCAGGGCGTGTTCGAGATCTATTCGGACGTCACGCCGCTGCTGCAGCAGCTCGATGCCGCGACGGCGCGGCTGGCGGACGTGACCACGCGCAACCAGGAGCGCGTGCAGCAGGCCGCCGAGCGCAACCAGGGCACGATGGTGCGGGCCTCGAACCGGCTGCTGGCCGTGAGCGCCGTGGTGCTGGTGCTGGTGTACCTCGCGCTGCTCTATCTCGTGCGCAACGGGCAGCGCATCATCGACGCGGAGGCCCGCTCGCGCGAGCAGCTGGCGCTGCGCGAGCAGGAGTGGCACCGCGACAAGATGGCCACCATGGCCACCATGGCCGCCAACATCTCGCACGAGGTGGGCAATCCGCTGGCCATCATCTCCGGCCTGGCGCAGGAGATCGAGCTCTGGCGCAGCCCGGCCGACTTCCAGCCCGAGATGCCGAAGATGATCGTCGACCAGACGGCGCGCATCTCGCAGATGACGCGCCGCATCAGCGACTTCGCCAACGCGGGCAGCGACGCACCCGAGGTGCTGGACATCAACCAGCTGGTGCGCTCGGTCTGCGAGTTCCTGCGCTTCGACCGCCGCTTCCGCGGCACGCCCATCGAGCTGCGCCCCGGCCAGGGCCTGCTGGCCTGCGAGGCGATCCCCGATCACCTGACCGAGGTGCTGATGGGGCTGCTGAATGCGCTGGAGGAGAACGTCGACCGCTGCGGCGGCGCCGGCGGCACGCGCATCGTGGCGAGCACCGCGGCCGCCGAGGGGCAGGTGCGGATCCACCTCGCTTGCGAGCGCGGCCAGGAGCACGTGGAGTGCCGGGTGCCGCCGGAGGATGCGCGGGTGGCCTCGGCGCGGCGGCGTCTCGAGCCGCTGGGCGGCAGCCTCGAAGTCTCGCCCGGCGGCCTGGAGATCCGCCTGCCGGCCTGGTCGCCGCCAGAGAACTGAGGATCTACAGTCCGCACCACTCCGCGATGCGGTGCGCGAGGTCCATCCACAGCGCCCACAGCGCCGTGGCCGCGAGCAGGCCGCCGGCGATCCGCGTGCCCCAGTCCTTGCGCAGGCGGTTGCCCAGCTCCTGCAGCTTGCGGAAGGCCGAAGGCGCGAGGCCCAGCGCGATGCCGCTGCCGAGGGCGAACAGCGCCATGCTGAGCGCGCCTTCCAGCGGCCCGCCCGAGAGCGAGGCCACCAGCAGCGCCGAATAGAGCAGCCCGCAGGGCATGAAGGTCCACAGCGCGCCGGTCACCACCAGGCCGCCGGGGCGCTGCGCCCACGGCCGCACCTTCTGCCAGACGCTGCGGCCGGCGCTTTCCACCCACTGCGGCTGGCGCGCCTGCGCGAGCAGCATCAGGCCCCAGGCGAGCACGGCGAGATGGAACAGCGTCCAGGCGGGCCGCAATGCGGCGGTGTGGGAGGACAGCCAGGCGAAGCTCTGGACGGCCAGGCCGGCGGCGGCGCCCGCCAGGCTGTAGCCGAGGAGGCGGCCACCCTGGAAGGTCCACATCCCGCGCACCGGCGGCGCGCCGACGCCGCGGATCACGCCGCCGCAGGCAGCGCCGCACATCGCGAGGCAGTGGGGCCCTCCCACCAGCCCCATCAAGAGGGTGGTGCCGGCGAGACCCCAATTCATCAAATGATCCGCGAGAACTTGGTCCGGTTGCGGTCCGCCTGCAGGTACTTGTCGAACTGCATCGCCACGCCGCGCACGAAGAACCAGCCTTGCGCCGTGACCTGGATGCCTTCGTCGTCGATGACGACCATGCCCTGCTTCTCCAGCTCGCGCATCTGCTCCATCTCGGGGGCGAAGTAGCTCTTGAAATCGAGCAGCCAGGCCAGCTCGATCGACTCGAACACCACCTGGCCCTGGCACATCAGGGCCATGATCACGGCGCGCCGGGTGAGGTCGTCGCGCGAGAGGGCGAGACCGCGCACCACCGGCAGCCTGCCCTGGTCCAGCGCGTCGCAGTACTCGTCCATGGTCTTGGCGTTCTGGCTGTAGGTGGCGCCCACCTTGCCGATCGCCGAGACGCCCAGGCCGATCAGGTCGCAGTCGGCCTGCGTGCTGTAGCCCTGGAAGTTGCGGTGCAGCCGGCCCTGGCGCTTGGCCACCGCCAGCGCGTCGTCGGGCAGCGCGAAGTGGTCCATGCCGATGTAGACGTAGCCCGAGCTGATGAAGGCGGCCAGCGCCTGCGACAGCATGGACACCTTGTTGGCCGCGCCCGGCAGCTCGTTGGCGATGATGCGGCGCTGCGGCTTGAAGCGCTCCGGCAGGTGGGCGTAGGCGTACAGGGCGATGCGGTCCGGCCGCAGCGTGGAGACCTGCTGCAGCGTGCGGGTGAACGACTCCGGCGTCTGGCGCGGCAGGCCGTAGATCAGGTCTACGTTGACCGAGTCGAAGCCGATGCGGCGGGCGTCCTCCATCAGGGCGGCGACCTGCTCGTAGGGCTGCACGCGGTGCACGGCCTTCTGCACGTCGGGATCGAAATCCTGCACGCCGTAGCTGATGCGGTTGAAGCCGATGTCGTGCAGGAACTGCAGCCGCTCGGTGGTGACGGTGCGCGGGTCGATCTCGATCGAGCTCTCGGCGCCGGGGGCGATGGCGAAATTGCGCCGCAGCATCCCCATCAGCTGGCGCAGTTCGTCATCGCTCAGGAACGTGGGCGTGCCGCCGCCCAGGTGCAGCTGGGTCACGGGCTGGCCGGTGCCGATCACTTCCGTATGCAGCTCGACCTCGCGGGCCAGGTAGCGCAGGTAGGGGCCCGACCGCTCGTGGTGCTTGGTGATGATCTTGTTGCAGGCGCAGTAGTAGCACAGCGACTCGCAGAACGGGATGTGCACGTACAGGGACAGCGGCATCGCCATGGCGGCCGGGCCCTCGCGCCGCTGGGCCAGGGCCTGGACGTAGTCGGACGGTCCGAAGGCCTCGACGAAGCGGTCTGCCGTCGGGTACGACGTGTAGCGCGGGCCGGGAACGTCGTACTTGCGCAGCAGATCGGGGGAAATGGTGGTGCTCATGGTGCGTCTTCTCTGGCGGCAATCGTGCTCTGGGCCACCCCGGTGCCAGTTGATCTGAGTCAACCGGGGGGAAAACCTCGCCCTGACAATTTACCCCACGTTAAAGCAGATCCAAAGGCGCCTGACCGTGCCCATCCTCATGTCCCCTGTTGCCAAAGACGACGCGCTGAAGCTGAGCCCCTCCGCCATCAAGGTGGCGTGCTCGAACTGCAACCTGCGCGAACTGTGCATGCCGATCGGCCTGAGCGACGAGGACCTGGCGCGCCTCGACGAGGTCATCACCTCGCGGCGCAAGGTGCGGCGCAAGACGGCCCTGTTCCGCAACGGCGAGAAGTTCCACGCGCTGTACGCGATCCGCACCGGCGTGTTCAAGACCTGCGTGACCGCGGAGGACGGCCGCGACCAGGTGACGGGCTTCCAGATGGCCGGCGAGATCGTCGGCCTCGATGGCATCGTCAACGACCACCACACCTGCGACGCGGTGGCGCTGGAGGACGCGGAGGTCTGCGTGCTGCCTTTCGACCGCATCGGCGAGCTCTCGCGCGAAGTGGGCGCGCTGCAGCACCACCTGCACCGCGTGATGAGCCGCGAGATCGTGCGCGAGCACGGCGTGATGCTCCTGCTCGGCACCATGCGCGCCGAGGAGCGCCTGGCGGCCTTCCTGCTGAACCTGGTGCAGCGGCTGCAGGCCCGCGGCTTCTCGCGCAGCGAGCTGGTGCTGCGCATGACCCGGCAGGAGATCGGCAGCTACCTCGGGCTGAAGCTGGAGACCGTGAGCCGCACCTTCTCGCGCTTCGCCGAGGAGCAGATGATCGAGGTGCACCAGCGCCACGTGCGCATCGTCGACGTCGACCGCCTGCGCGGCCTGCTGGCCCAGCCCGGCACGGGCTTCTGAAGCTTCCTGCGCGGATTGCGCCGGTTCGCCGACCCGGTCGCTGGCATTCCGCCGATCCGGCCGCGCGCTGCGGCCCCGCATGCTCTCCCGGCCGGATGCCCGGCGCCAAGGAGAACCCCCCGATGCATGCAAGAGCGCTGCGCTGCCTCGTCACGACCGCCGCCGCCTTCGCCTTCTGGAACGCCCATGCCGAAATGGCTCCGGAGGCCCGCTGCGAAGTCCCCGCGCCACAAGGCAGCGTGCTGGCCGACCGGGCCGGGCTGCTGGCGCAGTACGAGCGCCTGCCGCAGGGCTGCCTGCAGGAGATGTTCCGCGCCTGCTCGCAGGCTTCGCGCCGCAGCCTGATGGACCTGGGCAGCGCCGCCGTCTGCTCGCTGGGCTACGAGGCCTTGCTGCGCCAGCAGTTCGACGGCAACTTCCCGGCCCTGCTGGCGTGGTGGCGCACGCAGCAGGAGGAGACGGCGATCCGGTAGAGGCGCCGCCCCTCTGCTGTAGGAACCAGCGGACCCGCGTTGTCGCGTTCGGCGCCTGTCGGGCCTGCGGGTGCGACCCAAGATGGGGAGTATCGACATTCCATCGGAGGTATCCGCATGAACAAGCAGCAGATCAAGGGCACGACCAACCGCGTCACGGGCGAGATCAAGCAGCAGGTCGGCCGCATGACCGGCGACAGCAGCACCACCGCGCGCGGCCAGGCCCGCGAGATCAAGGGCCGGGTGCAGCAGGGCATCGGCAACGCGCGCGACGACGCGCGCAAGGATCGGGAGCTGGAGCGCGACATCGAGCGCGACCGGATGAACCGGCGCTGAGGTCGCGGACAGGAGTGAGC
>NZ_DASSVG010000652.1:0-7645 GCF_035706265.1 Ramlibacter sp.
CCGGGCGGCAGGCCCTGCAGCAGGCCGGTGACGCCGGACAGGGTGCCGTCGATGGGCCCGCGCACGGCCTGGAAGGCCGGACGGAAGTGGTCCACCGCCCATTGCAGGCCCTGGTCGATCCACTGGTCGAGCGGCAGCGAACCGTCCCACAGTTGGTGCAGCTGGAAGCCGGTTGGATCGGGCAACGCGTCGGCGGTCTGGGGCGGCGCGGCGAGCCAGTCGGCGTTGCCGGTGTCGGCGGGGGCGTCCCAGGCCGATGCGGTGTCGGCCTCGGCGGCCGGGCCGGAGAGATCGGCACCTGCCTCGGCCCAGGGATCGCTCGCCTGCAGTGCGGCGTCCGGCGCGGAAGGCGCCGAGGCGGCCGGGGACGGGGCCGCGCTCGCGGCCAGGGCTTCTTCGAGAGTCGTTTCCGGGATGTCGTTCATGCTCTTCTCGCGGTTGTCTGCGCGCCGCTCACTCGGCGCCGCGGTCCAGGAACTTCAGCAGCGTGGTCTTGCTGATGGCGCCCATGTAGCGGCCGCCGGCGTCGATCACCGGCAGCGGATGCTCCGAGCGGGCGACCAGCCCGAACAACTCGCTCACGGGGAGATGCGCGGCCACCGGCGGCCCGGCGTCCTTCACCGGCCCCGGCAGCGCGATGTCGCCCGCGGTGAAGACGGCGGCGGCATCGACGCCGCGCACGAAGGCGCGCACGTAGTCGTCGGCGGGTGCGCGCAGGATCTCCTCCGGCGTGCCGACCTGCATCACCTGGCCGTCCTTCATGATCGCGATGCGGTCGCCGATGCGCATCGCCTCGTCGAGGTCGTGCGAGATGAAGACGATGGTGCGGCGGCGCACCTGCTGCAGGCGCAGCAGCTCGCCCTGCATCTCGGCGCGGATGATCGGGTCGAGCGCCGAGAAGGCTTCGTCCATCAGCAGGATGGCGGGGTCGGAGGCCAGCGCGCGGGCCAGGCCCAGGCGCTGCTGCATGCCGCCCGAGAGTTCGTCGGGATAGCTCTCGCCCCAGCCGGCCAGGCCCACCTGCGCCAGCGCCTGGTCGGCCTGCGCCAGCCGCTCGCGGCGCGCCACGCCCGCGAGCTCCAGCCCGAAGGCGGCGTTGTCGCGCACCGTCATGTGCGGCATGAGCGCGAAGGACTGGAACACCATGCCGAAGTCCTTGCGGCGCAGCGCGCGCAGGCGCGCCTCGGAATGGCGCTGGATGTCCTCGCCGTCGATGACGATGCTCCCGGAGGTGGGCTCGATCAGGCGATTGAGCAGGCGCACCAGCGTCGACTTGCCGGAGCCGGACAGGCCCATTATGACGAAGATCTCGCCCGCGCCGATGCGCAGGTTGGCGTCGAAGACGGCGATGGACTGGCCGGTGCGCGCGAGGATCTCCTGCTTGTCCATTCCCCGGTCAGCGAGGTCCAGCGCCTGCTGCGGCGCGTCTCCGAACACCTTGAATACGTGGTCGACCAGGATTTCCTTGGCCATGCGGCGGCTCCTTTCGGACAGGTTGTCGTTCGCGGCGCGCGCACGCGCGACCGCAGCGAGCCGAAGCCGCCAGGCACTGAAGACGACAGGTGACGAAGCCAGAGCCTGTGACGCGCCGGGAATGCCGCGCAGCGGGCCTGGTCAAGGGGGCTGCGAGGGCCGGCGCGCTGCGGCGTCGGGGCCGGAAAACCGGCGGGGGTGCCGGGCACGGGCCCGGCTGGAAGGTCTTGGTACCGCGACGGGAATCAGGTCGTTCCGCGAGTAGTACCAAAGTGGCCCGGCACGGTGGCACGGGCGCTTGGAAGGGGTGGATTATAGGACAGGCGCTTCGGCGGCCGGGCCGAAGCGCCTGCAAAGACCGCGTGCGAGGGGGCGGGAACGCCCTAGTCGACCTTGGCGCCGGTGGCCTTCACCACGGCACCCCAGCGGTCCGTTTCCGAGCGAATCCAGGCGGCGAACTGCTGCGGCGTGCTTGCAATGACCTCGAACTCCATCTCCTGCAGCCGCGCCGTCATCTCCGGCGTCTTCAGAATCTTCACGATCTCGGTGTGCAGGCGATCAATCACGGGCTTCGGCGTCCCCGCGGGGGCCAGGAAGCCGACCCAGCCGGTGGCATCCATGTCCTTGTAGCCCAGCTCGATCAGCGTCGGCACCTCCGGCGTGCTGGGGAAGCGCTTGTCGCCGCTGGAGGCGAGCAGCTTCAGGCGTCCCTGCTTGGCGAACTGCAGCACGTTGCCGGGCACCATGAAGGCGGCATGCACGTTGCCGGCCAGCAGGTCGGTGACCGCAGGCGTGGCGCCGCGGTACGGGACGTGCGTCGCCTGGAAGCCCGCGGCGCGCTTGAACATCTCCATCGTCAGGTGCGATGCGCTGCCCATCGCCACCGACGCATAGGAGTACTTGGCCGGCGACGCCTTTGCCTTGGCCACGAACTCCTTGACCGAGGAGAAATCGGCGCCAGGCCCCGCGACGAGGTACTGCGGCGACTTCACGGCCAGCGTGATCGGCATCAGGTCCTTCTGCGGATCGATCGGCGGCTTCTCGAACAGCGAGGGGTTGATGGCCAGCGGGCCGTTGTAGCCGACCAGCAGGGTGTAGCCGTCGGCAGGCGAGCGCGCGACGTACTCGGCGCCGATATTGCCGCCGGCGCCGGGTTTGTTCTCCACGACCACGGGCTGGCCGAGCACTTCCTGCAGCTTCGGCGCGACCAGGCGGGCCAGGGCGTCGTTGGTGCTGCCCACGATGGGCACCACGATCTTGATCGGCTTGTTCGGCGTCCACTCCTGGGCGTGGGCTGCGATGCAGCCCGTGGCGAGGGCGACGAGGGCGAGGGCCTTTCGGCAGACGGGTTTCATGCTGAGAGACATGGCGACTTACTGCGGCTTGATGTTCGCCGTCTTCGCCACGCCACTCCAGCGCGCGATGTCGTTGGTGATGCGGCGCCCCAGTGCAGCGGAGTCCGCGTTGCCCGGCTCGAGGCTCAGCGCGTGCATCCTCTCGATCGTGTCCTGGTCCTTCAGGATCTCGCCGACCGCGGTACGCAGCTTGGCCAGCACCGGCTCCGGCGTTCCCTTCGGGGCCATCAGCGCCGTCCAGATCGGGATGTCGTAGCCGGCGTAGCCCGACTCGGCGACCGTTGGCACGTCCGGCAAGGCAGCGGAGCGCTTCTCGGTGGTCACGGCCAGCGCCTTGAGCTTGCCGGCCTTGACCTGCTGGAGCACCGCGGGGCTGTCCAGCACGCCGACCTGGATCTCACCACCGAGCAGCGCCGTCACCACCGGGCCCGACCCGCGGTAGAGGATGTGGTTGAACTTGAGACCCGCGTGCTCCGTGAGCGTTTCGGCGACCAGCACGAAAGAGGTGGTGGGCGTGCCGTGATCGAGCTTGCCGTCCTTGCGCGTCTTGGCGAACTGGACCAGTTCCGCGAAGTTGTTCACCGGCAGCGACGCGGGCACGGTGACGACCAGAGGGAAGGAGCCGAGCAGCGCGATCGGCTCATAGTCCTTCGCCGGGTCGTACGGCAGGCTCCTCATCAGGATCGGGTTGGTGGTGAGGCCGCCGCTGGAGGAAACGAGGAGGGTGTAGCCGTCCGGCTTGGCCTTGGCGACGAAGTCGTTGCCGATGGCGGAGTTGGCGCCCGGCTTGTTCTCCACCACGAACGCCTGCTTCAGCTTGTCCTGCAGCTTGGCGGCCATCAGGCGCGCCAGGATGTCGTTGGTGCCCCCCGGCGCGAAGCCGACGACGATCTTCACCGGCTTGTCCGGATAGTCCTGCGCCGCCGCCTGGGGAGCATGGGCCGCGAGGGCCAGCGCGGCGACGCCGGGAAGCAGGCGCAGCACGTGGCGGCGCATGGAAAACACGGAACGGGGCATGCGGATGTCTCCTGCAGATGACGATGGGATCGGGGCATCCGCCGTGTCCGTTCAGCGGATTGCAAGTCCATTTTATGGACGGATCTTGATCTGCGTCAAACTTCGGATCTTGTGTCCGCGTGCCGGACACCCTGGGAAGCTAGGCGCGCCGCCGCGCCTCGCTGCGGTAGCCCAGCGCTTCCGACAGCCTGGCCGCCTCTTCGAGCAGGAGCTTGCCGATCGCCTTCTGGCGCGCCGCGTCGAGGCGGACTTCGGGGCCGAACACGCCCATCGAACCCGCCACCTGGGCGTCGCGGTCGAAGAACGGCACGGCGACGGCCACCGCCCCCGAGATCAGCTCGTTGCGGCTGATCGCGTAGCCGCGCTTGCGGGTCGCGGCCAGTTCCGCCTGCAGGTCGTCCAGGTCGACTTCCGTCCCCTGCGAGTAGCTGCGCAGCTGCTCCGGCGATGCGTCCATGTGGGCAAGGATCGCCCGCCCGCTCGCGCCCAGCACGACGCGCTCCGTGTAGCCGACCCCGCGCTTGAAGTTGAGGGGCTGCGGGCTGGGAAGTTCGGCGATGCAGAGCCGCAGGTTGCCCTGCGGCACGAACAGCGCCACGGTTTCCCTGGTTTCGGCCCAGATGCGACGCAGCACCGGCTCGGCGACCGTGCTGAGGTCGAGCGTGGACTTCCAGACATGCGCCAGCCGTGCCACCGAAGGGCCGAGGCGGAAGCGCTGCGGTTCGCCCACCGAAACCAGGAAGCCCTTCTCCTCCAGCGTGTAGAGCAGGCGGTAGAGCGTCGGGCGCGACAGGTCGACCCGCTTGAGCAACTCGCCCGCGGACAGCTCCGGGTCGCCTTCGCTGAAGGCCAGCAGGATCTCCAGTGCGCGCCCCACGGCGCGGACGTTCTCGTTCTTTTCGGCGGTCCCCACGGTTCATCTCCCTCGATCTGGATCGGCCATTATGTCCGCTCTGCGGACAGTTTGACTCAGATCAAACAAAGTCCATAGAATGGATTCCATGTCCGCGATACGGACTTGCCAGGAGAACCCGATGTCCCAGCCCCTCATCCCCGTGACGCTGCTGTTCGCCGACGGCGTCTCGCACCGCCTGCAGGTCCCCCGCGGCGGCAAGCTGGTCGAGACCGCGACCGCGGCCGGCCTGAACCTGCTGACCGACTGCTCCAACGGCCAGTGCGGCACCTGCACCGCCCAGCTCGTTTCGGGCTCGGTGGAACTGGAGGACTACGACCGCGCCGTGCTGCCCGACGAAGACCGCGCCTGCGGCACCGTGCTGCCCTGCGTCTGCCGCGTGACCAGCGCCTGCGCGATCGAACTGCCTTACGACTCCAGCGAGGCCCTGAGCGAGGAACCCGCGCCGATTTCGGCCGCAGTCACCGCCATCGAGCCGGTCGCGAGCGAGACGGTCCGCCTCGAAGTCGAGGTGCCGGACGCCCTCGTCTTCGAACCCGGCCAGTACGTGCGCATCACCCCGCAGGGCGCGGACTTCCACCGCTCCTATTCCATGGCCAACGTGCCGGGCACCAATCGCCTGCAGTTCTTCGTCCGGCTGGTCGAGAACGGCGCCTTCTCGCAATGGCTCGCCGCTGCCAAGCCCGGCGACCAGGTGGAACTGAGCACGCCGCACGGCACCTTCTTCCTGCGCGACGAAGACCGCCCGCGCCTGTTCGTGGCCGGCGGCACCGGCGTGGCCCCCTTCCTGTCGATGCTGCGCAGCATGGCCGCCCAACCGGCTTCGCAGCGTACGACGCTCGTGATCGGCGCGCGCACGCCCGGCCACCTGTTCGCGCTGGAGGAACTCAAGGCGCTCGGGTCGCGGCTGCAGGGCATGGACCTGCAGATCGCCGTCGAACAGGATGCCGAGCCCGGCTGCCACACCGGCTACCCCACCGACCTGATCCCGAAGCTCGGGCTCGACCCCGCCACGCGCGTGTACCTGTGCGGTCCGCCGCCGATGGTGGAAGCCGGCCGCCGCGCCGCGGAGGCCGCCGGCCTGGCCAAGGGCGACGTGCTGTGCGAACGCTTTGCCTGACGAACCCCTGAACGAAGAGAGAAAAGCATGATCCCGATCACCACCGAAGCCCGCTACAACGCGATGGTCAACCTGCGCAAGGGCGAGATCAGCCGCGAGATCTTCTCGAGCAAGGAAATCTACGAGGAGGAACTCGAAAAGGTCTTCACCCGCGCATGGCTGTTCGTCGGCCACGAAAGCCAGATTCCCAACCCGGGCGACTTCTTCACCTCGCGCATGGGCGGCGAGTCCGTGATCCTGGCGCGCGACAAGAAGAAGAAGGTCCACGTCTTCCTCAACTCGTGCCGTCACCGCGGCATGAAGGTGTGCCAGTACGACCACGGCAACACGCAGCTCTTCACCTGCCCCTACCACAGCTGGAGCTACACCACGGACGGAAAGCTGTTCGGCGTGCCGCAGTTCAAGCAGCTGTACGAAGGCTGCATGGAGAAGGAAGAGTGGTCCCTGATCGAGGTCCCCAAGATGGAGATCTACAAGGGCACCGTCTGGGCCTCCTGGGACAAGGATGCGCCGGACCTCCTGACGTATCTCGGCGACGCCAAGACCCACCTCGATCTGGCGCTGGACTGCCGCGACGGGCGCGAGGGCGGCTCCGAAGTGCTGTTCGGCGTGCACAAGTGGATCATCCCGTGCAACTGGAAATTCGCCGCGGAGAACTTCCTGGGCGACACGTACCATAACGTGAGCCATCGGTCCGTCGACCTGATCGGCATCGGCCCGAGCGCGGAGGCCGGCGTGAAGGGCCGCCGCGACAACGAGATGGAGAAGGCGCAGCACGTGTGGGCCAACTTCCCCGCGGGCCACGGCGTGCACAGCGCCATCATGCCGGAGGACTGGGAGTTCCTGAACACCTATCAGAACAACCCGGTGGTGGCCGAATACTTCCGCGAGGCGCACGCGAAGCGCAAGGAGCGCCTCGGCGCCGAGCGCCACCGCCTGATCCCCTTCGTCGGCACGATCTACCCGAACGTCTCCTTCCACGGCAACCAGCCGCGCAACCTGTGCGTCTGGCACCCGCACGGCCCCGAGCAGACCGAAGCCTGGCGCTTCTTCCTCGTCGACGCCGACGCGCCGCAGGAGGTGAAGGATTTCCTGCGCACCTACTACATGCGCTACTCCGGCCCCGCGGGCATGACGGAGCAGGACGACATGGAGAACTGGAACTACGCCACAGCCGGCAGCCGCGGCGTGATCGCGCGCCGTTATCCGTTCAACTACGCGCAGTCGTTCGGCAAGGTGACGACCAACGGGCCGGTGGCGGGCAACGTGAGCCTGCAGGTGAGCGAGGAGAACCCGCGCCAGTTCTACCGCCGCTGGCGCGATTACATGAACGCCGCCGACTGGGACACCCTGCTGGGCCGCAAGGACAAGGAGCCGGCGAGCTTCGCCGCCTGAGGCCATGTCCGTCGTCATCGTGACCGGCGGGACCTTCGGTCTCGGCCAGGCGATCACCGTCGAACTCGCGCGCCGCGGCCACCAGGTGGTGGCCTTCGGCCTCGCGCAGGCGCAGGTCTCCAGCACCGCCCAGGGCGTGGCGTCGGTGCTGGAGGCGCTGGAACAGGCCGGCTGCCGGGCCGACGTGCTGGAGGCGGACGTCTCCAACGCGGCGGACGTGCAGCGGGTCGTGGAGCACACCGTGGCGCGCTACGGCGCGATCCACGGCCTGGTGAACAACGCCGCCATCGGCCCGCTGGGCACCGTGCTCACGACCGACGAACCGGTCTTCGAGAAGATCCTGGCCGTCAACGTGAAGGGCACGTACCTCGC
>NZ_DASSVG010000653.1:0-5122 GCF_035706265.1 Ramlibacter sp.
CAGCGGGTCGAACAGGGCCTGGTGGACGCGTTCATCAGCGCCGGCGCCAACGCCGGCCTGCTGCGCCGGCAGGTCCGCGCGCCCGTGGCCACCATCCAGCTCGCCGGGTTGGACATCCTGCAGGCCCTGATCACCGCCCGCCGCAGCTCGCGCCGGGTCGGCGTGGTGGTCTACGGCGAGACCCTGCCGGACCTGGAGGCCGTGAAGGATCTGCTGCGCATCGAAATCGCCCAGTACGCCTACCAGACGCCGGATGATGCCCGGCGCAGCGTCGAGGCGCTGCGCGCAGCGGGATTCTCGGTGATCGTGGGCTCCAGCATCGTGGTGGAGATGGCCGAGGCCGCGGGCTTGTGCGGTCTGCTGGCCTATTCGCAGGCGAGCATTCGCCAGGGCTTCGAGGACGCCATCGAGCTGGCCCGCGTGGCCCGCATGGAGGCCGAGCGCCATGCCCAGCTCGGCGCGGTGCTGCACACGCTGGATGACGCGGTGCTGGCCGTCGACCGCAACCACCTCGTGATCGCGATGAATCCGCCCATGCAGCGCATCCTCCGTGCGGACTCGGGGAGCCTGCTGGGGCGCGAGTTGTCGGCGCTGCAGCCGGAGCTGTCGCTGCGCGAGACCCTGGCCAGCGGGGTGTCGGACGGCGCCGTGGTCCTGCACATCGGCCGGCGCAACTGGGTCGCCCGGCGCGCCCCGGTGCGGGTGCGCGGCGAGGTGGTGGGCGCCGCGCTCACCCTGTACGACGCCCGCTCCATCCACGAAGCCGACACGCGTCTGCGCATGCAGCAGCGGCGCCAGCAGGCGACCGCGCGCCACAGCTTCGAAGACCTGGAAGGGCAGAGCCCGGCGCTGCTGCGCGCGGTGGCCAGCGCCCGGCGCTTCGCCCGCACCGACCTCACCATCCTGATCGCCGGCGAGAGCGGAACCGGCAAGGAGCTCTTCGCGCAGGCGATCCACAATGAGAGCACCCGGGCCAACCGGCCCTTCGTCGCCGTCAACTGCGCCGCCTTTCCTGAAAGCCTGCTGGAGAGCGAACTCTTCGGCTACGAAGAGGGTGCCTTCACCGGCGCCCGGCGCGGCGGCAAGCGCGGCCTGTTTGAGGCGGCGCACACGGGCACCCTGTTCCTCGACGAGATCGGCGACATGCCGACTTCGCTGCAGACGCGGCTGCTGCGGGTGCTGCAGGAACGCGAGGTGCTGCGGGTGGGCAGCGCCGAACCGGTGCCGGTGGACGTGCGCGTGATCGCAGCCACCCACCAGCCGCTGGCCGAGATGGTGGCGCAGGGCCGCTTCCGGCAGGACCTGTACTTCCGCATCAACACCCTGCGGCTGTCCCTGCCGCCGCTGCGGGAACGGGCCGGCGACGTTGCCCTCATGGCCGAACGCCGGGTGCAGCGCTGCCTGGCGCGGCTGGGTTCCGCCGATTCCGCGCCAGCCGCCCTACGCCAGCTCATGCCGTGCCTGCAGGCCTACGACTGGCCCGGCAACGTGCGGGAGCTGGAGAACATCTGCGAGCGGCTGGCCGTCTTCCTGCTGCAGTTCGGCACGGGCGAGCCGATCAACTGGAGCGACCTGGCGCAGGACTGCCCCGAGCTGTTCGGCGGGAGCGCTCCGATGCCGCGCGCGTCGGCGCCCGTGCCGCTGCCGACGATCACGACCCTGCCCGAGGTGCCGATCGCGGCTCCCGACATGCGCCCCTCACTGGCCCGGCAGGCCCTCCAGCAGCATGGCGGCAACCGACAGGCCGCGGCGCGCGCGCTGGGCGTCAGCCGCAGCACGCTGTGGCGCTGGCTGCAGCAGGAGCAGGCCGGCTGACGCCGACCGCGTCCTCAGTCGTCCGAGTCCGCGGCGCGGCGGGCCGCGAATGCCATTAGGCGCTCGTCGCGCCAGGCGCGGCGCGCTTCGAGTTCGGCCGGGCCCAGGCGCTCGCGGCGTTGCGCCTCGACCTCCCGGATCAGGCCCTCGTCCCAGGGCTGCGGATGGCGGCGCGAATCAGCGATGCGCTGGTACAGCGGACCGAGGCGCACCGCGTAGTCGGCCACCCCGCCCGGCGCATTCAGGTCGATGGTCTCGAACGGGCCCATGAACGACCAGCGCCAGCCCAGGCCGTCGCGCACGGTCTTGTCGATGTCCTCGCAGCTCGCGACGCCGTCCTGCACCAGTGCTCAGGCTTCGCGCAGCAGCACCGCCTGCAGCCGGTTCAGGACGAAGCCCTCGACCTCCTTGCGCACGTGCACCACCGTCTGGCCGACCGCCTGCATGAGGGCATCGGCGAAGGCGACAGTGGCTGGCGTCGTGGCCGGCGACGGCACCAGTTCGACCACCGGCACCAGGTAGGGCGGATTGACCGGGTGCACGATCAGCACCCGCGGCGAGAGGCCCAGCTCCAGCGCGATCGCCGAGCCGGGGATGCCGGAGGTGGAGCTGCCGACAACCAGGTCCGGGCCGGCGAGGGCGTCCAGCTCGATCATCAGCTGGCGCTTCACCTCGACCCGCTCCAGCACCGATTCCTGCACGTAGAACGCGCCCTCCACCGCTTCGGCCAGCGTCGCCGCCGGCGTGATGCGCGCCAGGATCGCGGCCGGCGCCTCGGCGACCAGGCCGTGCGCATGCAGCCTGGCGAGCTGCCCCGAGATCAACGGAAGGGCCTTGCGGGTGATCTTCGGGTCGCGGTCGAACACCTTCACCCGCAGGCCGGCACGCGCGTACACGATGGCCCAGCCGGAGCCCACCAGCCCGGCTCCGACGATGGCGACCGGGCGGCCGCCACTGAGTTCCTCGATTCCTGTCATCTGTCTCGTTTCCTTGTCTGCACCGTCGCGCGTTCGACCAGCGCGCAGGGCACGGTCACGCTGCGGGCCATCACCTCGCCATGGATCTGCTCGAACAGGAGGTCGCGGGTCGCCTCCACCATGCGGTCCACGTCCTGCTGCACCGTGGTCAGCGCGAATGAGGGCCAAGCGGCCTGCGGCACGTTGTCGAAGCCGACGACCGAGACGTCCTGCGGCACGCGCAGGCCGAGCTCGCTGCGCAGCGTCTCCAGCGCGGCGATGGCCATGTGGTCGTTGGCGGCAAAGAGCGCGTCGGGCCGGTCGGCCGGATCGCGGCACATCTGCAGCACGGCCTGCCGTGCCTCGGCGAAGTCGTAGCGGCCGACGGCCCGCGCATGCAGCGCCAAGCCGGCCTCGGCCAGCGCGTCGCGCAGGCCCGCCTCGCGGTCCAGGCTGGTCGAAGCGTTCTCCAGGCCGGCGAGCCAGGCGATGCGCCTGTGCCCGGTGCGCACCAGCATCTCGCCCACCAGCCGCCCGCCCTCCCGGTTCTGCGAAGTGACCGAGCTGGTGGCGAAGCGACCCAGTGCGCCGACCTGCGCCACCCGATTGAACAGCACCACCGGGATCCCGGCCTCGGCGCAGTCGTGCGCCAGCCCGGACGACAGGGTGGTGGAAGCCATCACGATGCCGTCCACCTGGTACTGGAGGATGTCGGCCAGGATGGCGTCGGCCTCCGCGGTCTCGCTGATGAACAGCAGCACGTGGTAGCCATCGCGCTGCAGGGCCTGCGACAGCCGCTCGATCACCAGCGGATAGAACTGGTTCTCGAGGTAGCTCATGACCAGGCCCACGATGCGGCTCCGGCGCGTGATGAGCGTGCGCGCGATGGCATTGGGGCGGTAGCCGAGTTCGCGGGCCGCCGTCAGGATGCGCTCGCGCGTGGCCGGCGCCACGCTGGCGCCGGCCGTGAAGGCGCGGCTCACCGCCGACTGCGACACGCCCGCGAGCCGCGCGACGTCGTGTGCCGTGGGGTTCGCTTTCATGCCGCCGTCCAGCCGCCGTCCAGCATCAGGGCGCTGCCGGTCATGAGGCTGGACGCCTCGCTGGCCAGGAACACGATCGGCCCCATCACCTCGTCCACCCGGCCGATGCGGCCCAGCGCGATCTTGCCGACGACGAAGTCGCGGAAGGCCGGGTCGGCGAACATGGGCGCGGTGAAGGCAGTCTCGATGAAGGTCGGGCAGACCGTGTTGACGCGGATGCGCGCCGGCCCCAGTTCCCAGGCCAGCGCCTTGGTCATGCCCTCTACCGCGTGCTTGCTGGCGCAGTACAGGGTGCGGCGCGGGCTGCCCACGTGGCCCATCTGCGAGCTGACGTTGATGATGGAGCCGCCCTCGCCGGCCGCCACCATGAGACGCGCCACGGTCCGCGCGACGTAGAAGGTGGCCTTCACATTGAGGTCGAACACCGCATCGATGTCTTCGTCGGGCGTGTCGGCCAGCGGCTTGGGCCGGTTCATGCCGGCGTTGTTGACGAGGATGTGGAAGGCGGGTCGCGCCGCGAGGGCGACGGAAACCGCCTTCGAATCGGTGACGTCGAGAACGATGGAATCGGCCTGGCCGCCCTGGGCCCGAATCGCTTCGCACGCCGATGCCAGTTCCGCGGCAGAGCGCGCCACCAGGGTGACGGCGGCGCCCGCGTGGGCCAGCGCGGTGGCCGCGGCCAGTCCGAGCCCGCGGCTGGCGCCGGTGACCAGGGCCCTCTTGCCGTCGACCCGGAAGCCCGGGAAGGCGGGCAGGGGCTGCGTCCCTATGCTCACGGCTCCAGCGCCGGCACGGGCTGGTACCAGGGCACCTCCGCGCGGGTGCCATAGCGGCGCACGCGGATGTTGGCCTGTTCGCCGTGCCCGGCGAAGTTCTCCATGTGGCACAGGCGCGAGCAGTATTCGCCGATCAGGGCGCTGGCTTCGTCGCTCTCCACCCGCTGGAAGGTGCAGGTCTTGAGGAACTTGCCGACCCACAGGCCGCCGGTGTAGCGTGCCGCCTTGTTGGTGGGCAGGGTGTGGTTGGTGCCGATCACCTTGTCGCCGAAGGCCACGTTAGTGCGCGGGCCGATGAAGAGCGCTCCGTAGTTGGTCATGTTGGCCAGGAAGAAGTCCGCATCCCGCGTCATCACCTGGACGTGCTCGGAGGCGAGTTCGTCCGCCTTCTGCAGCATTTCCGCGCGGGTGTCGCAGACGATCACCTCGCCGAAGTCGGCCCAGCTCTGCGCCGCGATCGACGCGGTGGGCAGTACCTTCAGCTGGCGATCGATCTCCGCCATCGTGGCATGGGCAAGCGCCTCGCTGTCCG
>NZ_DASSVG010000654.1:0-2831 GCF_035706265.1 Ramlibacter sp.
CCTCTTCGTGGATCAGGCTGTCGATCCCGATCTCCTGCTTTTCGCAAAAGTCGTAGATGTCCTCGAACAGCGGATCGAACTCGTTGACGGCGTCGATGGAGTAGGCCTGGCGCGAGGTCTCCGCGCGGCCGCTGCGGCCGACGGGCGCCTTCAGCGGCATGTCGGGGTCCGTGTTGCGGGCCACCAGGTAGAACTCCAGCTCCGGCGCGACCACGGGCTTCCAGCCCTTGCGGTCGAACAGCTCGCACACGCGCCGCAGCACGGCGCGCGGCGCGAAGGGCACCAGCCGGCCGTCGCGGTCGTAGCAGTCGTGGATCACCTGCGCCGTCGGATCGGCGGCCCAGGGCACGATGCGCACCGTGGCCGGGTCCGCCACGAGGTGCATGTCGGCATCGTTGCGGCTGACCACGTCGAAGTACGGCCCTTCGGTCGGATATTCGCCGGTGACGCTCATCGCCACCACGATCTCCGGCAGCCGCATGCCGCGGTCTTCCGTGAACTTTTCCCGCGGCAGGATCTTGCCGCGCGCCACGCCCGTCAGGTCCGGCACCAGGCATTCGACTTCCGTCACGCGGCGCTCGTTGAGCCACCGGTCGAGCTCGGCGAACTGGAATTGCCGGCGGTCTTGCGTGGTGGGGGCGGTGGGAGGGGTCGCGGCTTGCACGGGCATGACGTTGTCGGGGCGCAGGAACGTGCCGCCATGCGGCGAAACTTCGTCCGAGGTGGCGGGCGTCCGGTAGCGGCGGCGCGAGAGGCTTCCGCGCCGCAGCGGGTCGAGGTCGCTGGAGGAAGGCACGAAACCATCGTAGTCGTGCCCGGGGGCGCCGTGTTGCGGGTAAACGCGGCTCGACGGAGGGAGGGGATCGGGAGGATGCTTATGGAGTCGGCACTGTCAGCCGTCCCGGCCCGCGAAATCTTTCAGGATGCCTGCGGCGACCTCACGCAGTTGAGGCAAGGACTTGTGGATCGCGTACCAGACGATGTCGTGGTCCACCTCGGCGTAGCCGTGTACCAGCAGATTCCGGAAGCCAATGACCGCGCGCAGGTCCGGGATGCGTGCCGCGGTCGTAGGGTCCGCCTTCGAGAGTTGGTTCAGCGCCTCGCCGATAACGAGGAACTTGCGTTCGACGGCCGAGTGCACGAGCGGCTGTGCGGCATAGGAGGTGGCATCCAAACCCTGCACGAAGGATTCGATGGCCTGCGCCGCCTCGAGTACATCCCACAAGAAAGCACGCGCGTCACGCTCCATAGACTAGTTCGCGTGCCCGGTTGATGCTTGCCAGCACATAGGGATTGCGCACTGCTCCGGCTTGAACGAGATCCACTCTTCTTCGGAGCAGCGCCTCGAGGTCGTCCTTCAATCCGAAGAACGTCCCGAGGTCCGGCTCCGAGCCCGGCTCGAACTCCACCAGGAAGTCGGCATCGCTGCGCTGGGGATCGAAATCCACACCGCGCGCCCCGGAGCCGAACACCTCCAGCCGCCGGACGTGGTGCCGGCGGCAGAGACGAGCGATCTCCATTCGGTTCTCTTCAATGAGGTGGTGCATGGCCGGAGCTTGGACTGGCGCCTGACGGGATGCTAGCAGCGGTTCTGGAGCCTGTGCACCGGAGCGTTGCGCAGGGCGGCCAGGGCGTCGTTGATGCCGGCACGTACTGGGTCTCTTCACCCCCCCTTTCCCCGTTTCCCCACAAGCATCCCCAATAGATCCCCGGAAACTCGCCGAAACCGGCCCTCCCTGGCTGGCCCGAGCCTTGCATTACCCCTCGCAACGAGACGCTGTCACAAGAACGAGGAGCGAGGCCGGAATGTGGAGCACGGAAATCCTGGCGCTGGCGGACACTGCCGGCGAGATTCGCACGAGGGGTCCCATCACGGGCGCCTACGACGGCTGGAAGGAAGCGGACGCGGCGGCGCGCGCCATCGAGCGGGAATTGAACGAGACCTGGCGCCGTTTTGAACGCGGGGTCGGCGCCGCGCCCTCCAGCGCGCTGCTGCTGGAGGCCGCGAGCCTGCGGCATGCGGCGCGGGAGCGGCTCGGGGAAGTGGTGGGGTTGCTGCACTGCGCGGCGGGTGGATAGGACGGATCGCGCATCCAGCTTCAGCGCATCGCACCATGAAATTCGAAAGTCGCCCGTTCGAATTTCATGGTGTCGCAGCAGCCGCGAACACCTGACCGCAGTGCGTCAGCCGTGACTCGCTGCGAGCGGCGGCATGGCGCGCGTCGCTAATCGACCCTGGACAGGTGCCCGACCGCCTCGCGCAGCGCGCGGACGGCAAGGGTATGACGCGCCTGCACCTCCTGCAGCTTGGCGGCGCTCACGCCGACCGAGGAGTTCTGCCACATCGTGCAGATCAACTCGGAATGAGCGATGACCAGCTGCAGTGAGAACACCGTCAGCGACGGATCGGACACGCCGCGCTCGCGGATCGCGTCGATCTGCCTGCTGACATCGGAGTACAAATCCATGTCCAGCCAACGGGCGACCAGCCGCGTGCTGGCGTCTTCGTAGGCATCGATGGCGGCCACCAGGTCGAACGAGGTGGAACGTCGGGTGGATTCGGAAAGAGAGGGTTGCATGGCTGCACCTCCAACAGTGCAGAAGCAACGCGCTCGAGCTCACGCTCGCCGGCCAAGGGGCACGAAGGGAAGCCGACTGATTGAAGCGAAGAGCCTGCAGTGTACGCCGGTCAGGCACGACGCGGCGCAGCCGCGCCTGAGGACCGGATTCGGCTATCGCTGAAGTCGAAGGAACACGACCGCGAGGCCTGCCCATCGGCAGGCCTGCGCCACGCGGCGCGCCTCGCTAGTGCGATCCGCCGCTCTTAGTGC
>NZ_DASSVG010000655.1:0-2860 GCF_035706265.1 Ramlibacter sp.
CTCGAGAAGGTCTTCCAGCTGTTCGCGCAGGTCACCCCCGGGCCGGGGCAGCTCGCCTCCGGGCTGGGCATCGGCCTGTTCCTGGTGCGCTCGCTGATCGAGATGCACGGCGGCACCGTGGTGGCCGAAAGCGCCGGCCCCGGGCAGGGCAGCACCTTCACGGTGACCTTGCCCTGCCTGCCCGTGCCCGCGCCAACGCCGGCCGCCGCTGCCGCAGGCGGGCGCGCCGAGGCCAGCTCGCTGCGCGTGCTGGTGGTGGACGACAACGTGGATGCGGCCGAGACGCTCACCACCTTCCTCGACATGATCGGGGCGCAGACGCGCGCGGTCTACGACGGGCCCGCGGTCGTGCCGGCGGCGCTGGAGTTCCGGCCCGACGTGGTGCTGCTGGACATCGGCTTGCCGGGCATGAGCGGCTACGACGTGGCGCGGGCGCTGCGGGCCGAGCCGGCGCTGGCGCGCGCGGCCTTGGTGGCGCTCACCGGCTGGGGGGCGGAAGACGACCGGCGCAAGGCGATGGACGCGGGCTTCGACCATCACCTCACCAAGCCGGTGGACCTCGAGGTGCTGCAGGGGGTGCTGCATTCGCACGGGCCTGACGGGATCCGGACAGCTAAGGGTTAAACCCCGCACCCCGGGTTTCTCCCCTTCCCTAGAATCTGCTGCAATGCAACAGCGCGGGCGCAGACCCGTCCCAGAGGAGCCCCGTTCGTGACGAGCAAGAAAGCCAGCGGCGCCAAGCCGGCGCAGCGCATCATCAAGAAATACCCGAACCGGCGCCTCTACGACACCGACACCTCCACCTACATCACCCTGGCCGAAGTGAAGCAGCTGGTGATGGAAGGCCAGCCCTTCGTGGTGCGCGACGCCAAGACCAACGAGGACCTCACGCGCAGCATCCTGCTGCAGATCATCCTGGAGGAGGAAGCGGGCGGCGCGCCGATGTTCAGCGAGGCCGCGCTGGCCAACATCATCCGCTTCTACGGCCACGCGATGCAGGGCTTCATGGGCAGCTACATCGAGCGCAACGTCCAGGCCTTCACCGACCTGCAGGCCCAGATGGCCGAACAGACGAAAAACTTCACGCCCGAGATGTGGGCCCAGTTCATGAACATGCCGCAGGGCGTGATGGGCAGCTACGCCGAGCAGTCGAAGTCGATGCTCGAGAAGATGCAGGAGCAGATGCAGAAGAACACCGAGCAGATGCTGGGCGCATTCGGCATCAAGAAATAAGTCTTTCCATTACAAGGGACAATACGGGGATGAGCGACATCGCGTCCCCGGAAACTCCTGCCTCTGCCGTGCCCAGGGTGGGCTTCGTCAGCCTCGGCTGTCCCAAGAACCTCACCGACTCCGAGCTGATCCTCACGCAGCTGAGCGCGGAGGGCTATGCCACCTCCAAGACCTTCGAGGGCGCCGACCTGGTGATCGTCAACACCTGCGGCTTCATCGACGACGCGGTCAAGGAAAGCCTGGAGACGATCGGCGAGGCGCTGGCCGCCAACGGCAAGGTGATCGTCACCGGCTGCCTGGGCGCGCGCAAGGGCGAGGCCGGCGGCAACATGGTGGCCCAGGTCCATCCCTCGGTGCTGGCCGTCACCGGCCCGCAGGCCACCCACGAAGTGATGGACGCGGTGCACGCGCACCTGCCCAAGCCGCACGACCCCTTCATCGACCTGGTGCCGCCGGCGGGCATCAAGCTCACGCCGAAGCACTACGCGTACCTCAAGATCAGCGAGGGCTGCAACCACCGCTGCACCTTCTGCATCATCCCGTCGCTGCGCGGCGACCTGGTGAGCCGCCCGATCGGCGACGTGCTGAAGGAAGCGAAGGCGCTGTTCGAAGGCGGCGTGAAGGAACTGCTGGTGGTGAGCCAGGACACCTCGGCCTATGGGGTGGACGTGAAATACCGCACCGGCTTCTTCGACGGCCGGCCGGTGAAGACGCGCATGCTGGAACTGGTGCAGGCGCTGGGCGAGCTGGCCGAGCCGTACGGCGCCTGGGTGCGGCTGCACTACGTGTACCCGTATCCGCACGTCGACGAAATCATCCCGCTGATGGCCGAGGGCAGGGTGCTGCCCTACCTCGACGTGCCGTTCCAGCACAGCCACCCCGAGGTGCTGCGCCGGATGAAGCGGCCCGCGAGCGGCGAGAAGAACCTGGAGCGCATCGCGCGCTGGCGCGAGATCTGCCCCGAGCTCGTGGTGCGCAGCACCTTCATCGCCGGCTTCCCAGGCGAGACCGAGGAGGAGTTCCGGCACCTGCTGGACTTCCTGCGCGAGGCGCAGATCGACCGTGCCGGCTGCTTCGCCTACAGCCCCGTCGAGGGCGCGGCGGCCAATGCGCTGCCGGGCATGCTGCCGCAGGAGGTGCGGGAGGAGCGCAGGGCCCGCTTCATGGCGGTGGCCGAGGAAGTCTCGGCGGCGCGGCTGCAGCGGCGCGTCGGCGCCACCATGCAGGTGCGGGTGGATTCCGCCCCGGCCCTGGGCCGCAAGGGCGGCGTCGGCCGCTCGTATGCGGACGCGCCCGAGATCGACGGCACGGTGCGGCTGCTGCCGCCGGAAAAGCTGAGCAAGCGGCTGGCCGTCGGCGAGTTCACCAGGGCGAGGATCGTGGCAACCGATGGCCACGACCTGATCGCACAGCCGATCTGAGCCTTCTCGCTGCCACAACGAAAGAAGCCGGCCATCAGGGGCCGGCTTCGTTCCATTTATCTCTGCAGAAACAACAAAGCCGGCAGGGCCGGCTTATGATGTGTGTTGGTGCCCAGGAGAGGACTCGAACCTCCACGGACACGTTCGAGGCCGCTCGGGGGCAACAAAAAAGCCGGCTGCGGCCGGCTTCGTTTGGTGCCCAGGAG
>NZ_DASSVG010000656.1:0-4488 GCF_035706265.1 Ramlibacter sp.
CAGGTGTCCGAGGGGCGGTCGAGGCGGTAGATGCCGCAGTGATTCTGCTGGTAGAGGCGGTCGGGATTGCCGCCGGCGAAGCGCACGCAATGCGGGTCGTGTCCGAACTCCGGATCCGGCTGCGGCAGGAACTCGGCGCGCACGCGACGACCAGCGGGCAGCAACGTGGTGCGCGCGCTATCGATGGCCGCGACGAGTCTGTAACGACGCATTACGGCGAGCGGCTGCATTGCTACATTTGCGCGGTCGAACCGTGGCGATGCGGGTGCTGCAGGCCACGCGCATGGCGACTATGCTGGGCGACATGACGTCCAGGACCTTGCTCGTCGTCTATCACACCATGACAGGGGGCACCGAGCAGATGGCACGCGCGGCCGCCGAGGGCGCGCAGGAGGAGCCAAGCGTGCGTGTGCGCCTGCTCCGGGCGCCGGAGACGCAACCCGACGACGTCCTGGGTGCCGATGGCTATGTGTTCGCGACGCCGGAAAACCTGGCCGCCATGGCGGGGCTCATGAAGGACTTCTTCGATCGCTGCTACTACGCCGCGCTGGATCGGGTGAACGGCCGGCCCTACGCCGTGCTGGTCTGCGCCGGCAGCGATGGCCAGAACGCCGTGCGGCAGGTCGAACGCATTGCGACGGGCTGGCGGCTGCGCTCGGTGGCGCCGGCACTGGTCGTGTGCACCCATGCCCAGACGCCCGAGGAGATCGCGCGGCAGAAGCAGATCGACGCGGCCGACCTCGCACGCTGCCGTGAGCTGGGCAACGCGCTCGCGGCCGGCCTGGCGCTCGGGGTGTACTGATCGTTTGGCACCGGCATGGCATGGAGCAGCGGTAGCATGACGCGATGCACCGCTCGCTTCCACCTTCGACGGCGTGTCCCTGCGGCCGCACCGGCGATCGCGGCCGACCGCTGGCCTTCGGTGCTTGCTGCGGCCGCTGGCTGGGGAGCGAACCGGCGCCAGACGCCGAGGCACTCATGCGCTCACGCTACACCGCCCACGTGCTTGGCGACGGAGCCTACCTTCTTGCCACCTGGCATCCGGGCACCCGACCGCCCGACGCCGAACCCGCCCCCGCGACCAGGTGGCTGGGCCTCGAAGTCCGCGACTTCCAGGTGGTCGATGACGCGCACGCGGAAGTCGAGTTCATCGCGCGCTACCGCGTGCAAGGCCGCGGCGGGCGCCTGCACGAGCGCAGCCGCTTCGTGCGCGAGGACGACGGGCGCTGGTACTACGTCGACGGCGAGATCTTCTAGAAGCGCCAGGCCTGCAGCAGGACGGTGGATCGGTAGGGAATCGGCGATGCGTGCCGCTCAGCGGCCGATCGTGCGGATCGCTTCGGTCAGCAGGGCCGGCAACTCCGACGCATCCAGCGCGGCGCCGGCTCCGGGCGAGCCGCGCTTCCACAGGAAAAGGGAGCGGCCGTTCTGCACACCTGCATAGCCCTCCGGGGCGCCCACCGGCTTCAACGGGCCAGCGGCATCGCCGCCGGGCCGGCGGATGGCGGCGACGGTGACCTCGTGCCACGTATCGGGGTGCTCCTCGCCTCGGCGCTCGCGCAGGGAGTATCGAACCTGCACGAGCGCGAACGGCACGCCGTCGGCCTGGCCATGGATCGCACGGGTGCATTGGAGCTCGCCGTCGCTCGACCACTCGTGCCAGGGTGCGGGCGTGCCGAACGGGTCGAGATCGGCGCAGGATGGGCCGCTACGGAAGGCCCCCTGCAGCCGTGTGGCCGCCTCCTGCCACTGTGCATCGGTGTGGCGTTCGAGGCCGCGACCGAGCAGGAACAACAAGGCGAATCCAGCCGCGCCGCACAGCACCGCGGGCACCAGCATCCCGCGATTCGCCAGGAAGATCGCAAGTCCGACGCAGGCAATGACGGCAGGAATCAGCCAGAGCATGCAGACATGCTAGCCGAGAGGCCCTCCGGCCTTTCCTGCATCAGCCTTTGGCTGACGCAGGGAGGCCGAAGACCCGGTCGAACGCCCACGTGAAGGCGATGGCGTAGACGAAGAAGAACACCAGCAGCCCCAGGTTGGCAATGAACGCCGTGACCGGTGAAATCTCCAGCCAGAGGGACATGACGGGAACGAGGATGACGGCGAGTCCTCCTTCGAAGCCGACGCCATGTGCAAGCCGCCGCGCGAACGATCGGCCCCGCACGGCCTGGCGCGACTCCCAGCGCTCGAAGATCCAGTTGAACGCGTAGTTCCACGTCAGCGCGATGGTGGAGAGCACCACGGCCAGCCCGAACGTGGAGGTTTGCGGCTTGGAGAAGGCGATGCTCAGGACAGGGCCGACGACGGCGATGGCGATCGCCTCGTAGAGGACGGCTTGGAGGATGCGGCGGCTGGTGGGTGTCATGAAGGAAGGACCGTGCGCCGGGCCGTCCCGGACATTGTTCCCACGATGGGGGAGGCCGTTCCTCCTGGCGAGCCCGCGTCGAGAGCGGGGCTCACCGTCGATTGTACGGGGATGGCAGGTTCAAGGCCGGGGGACGAAGATCTTGAACAAGGGCGCGGCCTCAGCGCAGGAAGAACTCCTGCCACTCGAGATCCGTCCACCACTCGGCTTCCAGTCCGTCGCAGGTCTCGCCGTGGGCGCGGCACATGAAGCAGCCGTCCCCGCGCGTGAGCGAAGCGTCCTCCAGCGGGCGGTAGCGGGCCAGCAAGCCCGCGCCCTCCTGGCGGGCGGCCGCCTCCGACGGGCGCATCGGCCGGTCGGGCAATTCTTGGATGCCGCAGCGGCCCAGCCGCTCGGTCCCCTCCGGGTACAGGACGGAGTTCTCCGCGTCGATATGCCGCCAGAGCGCGTGCGAGTAGCGGATGGCCAGGGACCGAAGCCGGTCACCATCGTCGGGCGATTGCGGCCTCTGGTGGAGCAATGGCGTCATCTCGCGCAGCCACTCCTCCATCTCGGCGTGCTCGCGCAGGACGGCGTGCACGGGTCCGCGGTCGCCCGGCAGGTCCGCCTCGGTCACGAGCGCATGGAAGAACACCTGCTCCTCGCGCTCGTGATGGAAGCGGCCGGCGAACTCGGTGAAGAACGCAGCGAAGCGCCTGCCGTCCTCCGGGTCCGCGGTGCCGCCGACGAGCCCGTCGACGTAGGTGCGCAGGGAGCCGAGCACCCGATCGATCAGCACGTGTTCGTCCTGGAATGTGTCGATCAGCTTCATCGTCGGCCCCGTCCTCGTCTACCCCTCGATTCTCGCCAGGGCGGCACCGGTGCGCTCCATGTCACCGGCCCACGTAAGGTCATCGAATCGCCCGGCGGATCGAAGCTCCGGACGTTTCGCCGTCAACGGCGCCGATGGTGGTGAGGGCGATGGTGCCCGTGCCGGTGAGGACCTCGCAGATACAACCCGTATGGCTGGACGTAGACCGGCGCCGGGACGTAGTACACCGGCTGCGGCTGCACATACAACACGGGATAAGGCTGCACATAGACCGGCGCGGGTTGCACGAGCACGGGTGCGGGCTGCGCGTAGTAGACGCCGGGCACCCCGATCGACAGGTAGACGCTGGTCCTGGCCTGGGCCGCGGGCGAGAGACCCATGACAGTGGCCACGACGGCGGCCGCGGCCAGCATGCGGGAACGGGAAAGCACTCTCATGGCGAGCCTCCTTCGCTGCTGTGCAAGCATGCTGCGCCTTCCCGCGCCAGGCAAGCTCAGCAGGATGCACCTGCTCGTCCTGAAGCAGTGCAGGGCCGGGACCGCAAAGCCCCTGGAAATATGACGGTCATCATATTCCGGCGTATGCTGCGGGCATCGAACAGGGCGCTCCCATGGAAACCACCCCCACCCGCAAGCAGCAGACGCACGACCGCATCGTCGACACCGCAGCGCGCGTGCTGCGCGAAACGGGCTTCCAGGGCGTGGGGGTCGCCGACATCATGAAGCGGGCCGGCCTCACGCACGGCGGCTTCTATGCCCACTTCCCGTCCCGCGACGCGCTGGTCGCGGAGGCGCTGGAGCGCGCCGGGGAGGACAGCCGCCTGCGCCTGGAGCGGGCCATCGCCGCCGGCGAGGCGAAGGGCGCGAGCCGCTTCCGCGCGCTGGTCGAGAGCTATCTCTCGGAGCGCCACCTGAAGTGTCCGGAGAGCGGCTGCCCCGTGGCGGCGCTGGGTTCGGAAATCCCGCGGCAGGGCGAGGCCGTGCGCGAGGCAGCGCAGGCCCGGGTCGCGTCCCTCCTCACCGCCGTCGAATCCGCGCTGGGCTCGGGCCAGCCCGTGGGCACGGCGGCCGTGGTCACGGCGCAGATGGTGGGCGCGCTGCAGATCGCGCGCGCCCTCGGCGACAACGCCAGCGGCCGCCGCCAGCTCGCGGCGTGCCGCCAATTCCTGCTGGAGCAATTCGAAAGCGAGCGGCCCGCGGGCCGCTGAACCGGGGCGCGCCATCCGGCGCGCTCGAACCGGCCGTCGAATATGACGGTCATCATATTTGCCAGGAGCTTGCCATGCGTCTCTCCAATGCGGTCGTCCTGA
>NZ_DASSVG010000657.1:0-3497 GCF_035706265.1 Ramlibacter sp.
ACCGGATGCACAGCGAGTGGTACCACGTGCCCGAGGCGACGCAGCAGGCAATCGCGCGCCTGCGCGAACGCGGCGGCCGCCTCGTCGCGGTCGGAACGACCACGGTGCGCACGCTGGAATCCTGGGCCCGCAGCGGCCAGGCCAGCGGCGACACCGACATCTTCATCACGCCCGGCTTCCCGTTCCGGCAGGTCGACCTGCTGCTCACGAACTTCCACCTGCCCAAGTCGACCCTGCTGATGCTGGTGAGCGCCTTCGCCGGCTACGAGCACGCGATGGCGCTGTACCGCCACGCGGTCGAAAGCCACTACCGCTTCTTCAGCTATGGCGACGCCATGCTGCTCGCGCGCACCTGAATCCCATCACGATGCTGAAGTTCGAACTCCTGAAGACCGAAGGCCGCGCCCGCCGCGGCGTCCTCACCCTCAACCACGGCGCCGTGCAGACGCCGATCTTCATGCCCGTGGGCACCTACGGCACCGTCAAGGGCGTCACGCCCCGGTCGCTGGAGGAGATGGGCGCGCAGATCATCCTGGGCAACACCTTCCACCTCTGGATGCGCCCGGGCCTGGACGTGCTGCAGCAGTTCGGCGGCCTGCACCGCTTCGAGCAGTGGGACAAGCCGATCCTCACCGATTCCGGCGGCTTCCAGGTCTGGAGCCTGGGCGAGATGCGCAAGATCTCCGAGGAGGGCGTGAAGTTCGCTTCCCCCGTCAACGGCGACAAGCTGTTCCTCACGCCCGAGGTCTCGATGCAGATCCAGACCACGCTGAACTCCGACCTCGTTATGCAGTTCGACGAGTGCACGCCCTACGACACCCAGGGCCACGTCACCACCGAGAAGGAGGCGCGGTTCTCGATGGAGCTGTCGCGCCGGTGGGCGATGCGCTGCCAGGCCGAGTTCGCCCGGCTGGAGAACCCCAACGCCCTCTTCGGCATCGTGCAGGGCGGCATGTACGAGCACCTGCGCGAGGAATCGCTCGCGGCGCTGGTGGAGATCGACTTCCCCGGCTACGCCGTCGGCGGCGTCAGCGTCGGCGAGCCCAAGGAGGACATGCTGCGCATCATGGCGCACACGCCGCACCGGCTGCCCGAGCACAAGCCGCGCTACGTGATGGGCGTGGGCACGCCGGAAGACCTGGTGGAAGGCGTGGCGCAGGGCGTCGACATGTTCGACTGCGTGATGCCCACCCGCAATGCCCGCAACGGCCCCCTGTTCACCCGCTTCGGCGACCTGAAGATCCGCAACGCGAAGCACCGCAGCGACCCGCGGCCGCTCGACGAGACCTGCACCTGCTACACCTGCCGGGGCCACACGCGGCCCGACGGCACGGTGAGCGGCGGCTTCTCGCGCGCCTACCTGCACCACCTGGACCGCTGTGGCGAGATGCTCGGGCCGATGCTGGCCACCATCCACAACCTGCACTTCTACCTGAACCTGATGCGCGAGATCCGCGCAGCGCTCGACGCGGGCACCTTCGCGGCCTGGGCCGACGCGTTCCGCGCCGAGCGCCGCCGAGGCGTCTGAGCCTGCCGGAGGACCCCTGCGCCATCGGTGAAAGCGCGATGCCCAGCGCGCAGGCGATTGCTAGACTGGCCCGGTGGCGGAGAACTCCAAGGTTCGCGATCTCTACGAGGCTTTCCCGTTCCCGGCGCGCAGCCCGGGCCGGGACGGCCCCGAGAGCCTGCCGCTGACGCGCACCGACATCCTCGGCAAGGTCGATCATCACCTGTTCGGCGGGCGGCGCGATTTCCGCCAGGGTTTCCGAACGCTGGTGGCGGGGGGCGGCACCGGGGACGCGGCCATCTTCCTGGCAGCGCAGCTGCAAGACTGCGAAGCCGAGGTCGTCTGCCTCGATCTCAGCGAGGCCAGCCTGGCCATAGCGCGCCAGCGCGCGGCCGCGCTCGGCCTGGAGTCGCGCATCCGCTGGGTCCGCGCCTCGCTGCTGGAGGCGCCGCGGCTCGGCCTCGGCCTCTTCGACTACATCACCTGCCTGGGCGTGCTGCATCACCTGGCCGATCCCGATGCGGGCCTGCGCGCATTGGTGGAGGTGCTGGGCGAAGGCGGCGGAATGGGCCTGATGGTGTATGGCCGCTACGGGCGCGCCGACATCTACGCCATGCAGGACCTGATGCGCCTGGTGAACCGCGACGAAGCGGACCTGCGCCGGCAGGTGGAGAACTGCCGCGAGTCCGCGCGGGCGCTGTCGCCGGCCCATTTGATGCTGCGCGGCCGCAGCCGCGAGCAGCTCACGGCCATGCTCGCCGACGACGCCAATCTCGCGGACACTTTCCTGCATCCGCAGGACCGCGCCTACACCGTGCCCGAGCTGCACCGCTTCGTCGAGGATGCAGGCCTGCAGGTGGTGAACTTCACCAACTTCCACACCACGCTGCGGCTGGAGTACGAGCCCGAGACCTACCTGGGCGACGCGCCGCTGAATCGGCAACTGGCCGGGCGCGACGTCCGCGAGCGCCAGGCCATCGGCGAGCTGCTGCACGGCCACATGTACGTGCACGGCTTCTATGCCGCACGCAGTGCCGGCACGGCGGCGAGCTTCCTGGATGCGGAGATGGTGCCGTACTTCCTGAGCGCCGCCGCGGCCGAGGCGGCCGGGCAACTGCGCACGCAAGGCGCCGGCAGCGTGAAGCTGTCTTCGCGCCAACGCCTCCGCATCCAGCCTTCGCGCGCGGCCCTGGAGTGCCTGGGTCTCGTCGACGGCGTGCGGGACCTCGGGCGGATCTGGGCCGAAGCGGCAGCCCGCCTGCAGCTGGCGCCGGCGGAACTCGCGGCCAGCGTGGCGCCCGAGTTCGAGCGCTTCAATGCGCTGAACTGGGTGTTCCTGCGGCACAAGAGCTGTGCGCCGTCGCCGATGCTGGCCTACGCCTTCCGCGGCGACGCCGCCAGGATCGAGCCCGCCGGCTGATCGCTCACGCGGGCCGCGGCACAGCGGGCCCTGCTTCCGGCACCGCGCCGGCCGCGTCCGCTGCACCGGCCGGCGCGCCGCAGCTGTGGCAGAACTTCGCGAAGGCGCTCTTGCGCGTCGCGCAGCAGCCGCAGCGATCGAACAGCCCGATGCCGCAGTGCGGGCAGAAGTCGATCTTCTCGTTCTTCAAATCCACCGGGCGCTCGCAGCCGGGGCACACGCCCCTGGCGAGGCGCGCCAGTGCGGTGTCGTAGCTCAGTTCCTCGCGCCGCTTCGCATCCGGCAGCTGCTCCGCCGCCTTCTGCCGCTCCAGATAGCGATTCAATGCCACGATGGCCTGCCGGCCTACCAGCACCGTCACCACGATGCCGACGAGGTAGCGCACGTAACCGCCGTAGCTGGGGAGGTACGGCACCAGTTCGACGAAGAACGTGAACAGGGCAAAGAAGGCGAAGCCCCACACGAAGGGCCACCAGGTGCCGTGCCGCCGCGTGCGCAGCAACCAGCCCGCCACCCCCAGCAGCGGCAGCGTGAGCGCCAGGCGATAGAGGAACACGCGCAACTCCACAC